>CAZOIE010000010.1:11331-12206 GCA_964579905.1 uncultured Planctomycetia bacterium | reverse complement strand
AAATATAAAGATTCACTTCTTGGACTTGCAGAAACTCTAGGATTGGACATTGGCGTTAAAGAGGATGGAGCAGGTAATATAATTATAACCTTTAAAGAAGGTTCTAACCTTGAGGCTATAGTTAATTTGATTAGTCAGGCGAAGCAGCTGGGAGCTAGCTTTAATACAGAGCATGGCGCGGATATAGATGTTATCGCTGATAATTTAGTAGTTGTCGAGAAAGTAACAGATGCTCAGCAGATTGGACATGATGAGCTCCTTAGTGAATATATTCAAAGAGGGCTTATAGATAACCTTCAGGTATATGTCGGTGAGAACAACCTCACGGTAGCAGTAAGAGCGCTCGTTCTATCCAAGCTTAGGGCAGAAAATAGAGCAAGTACTGCTGGAGAAAGTGTTGTAATCGAATTGGCAGATGGAAAATCGATAACCGTTAAGGATGCTACCCTTGCAAAGTGGTTAGAAACAATTAGTGAGGTTGATAGCTTGCAGCAGGAAGCCGCAAACTTGAGTCATGATACACAGGCAGGAAGAGACAAGCTATATGAACTGCTTGATGCTAGCATAAGAGCTACTAATTTAGCAATTCAGCTAGAATATAATAGTAAGCTTAAGGCGGAGCAGGAGAATGCTATTAAAGAAGCTGCCAGACAGCTTATAGAAGGAGATACATCGGAATCTGCTATAGAGCAGCTTATTAGCCATTTGCAGCAGCTTGGAACAGGAGTTGGTAAGACTCATGTTATCACAGGTGGACTTCTTCCTATTGTAAAGGCCGTAAATGATGGATTGGGTAAGGCCACCTTCCTGTTTGCAGATACTGGACCGAATGTACTTAATTTAAGAAAGGGTCTGCAGAGTATATATGGAGACAC
>CAZOIE010000010.1:0-11321 GCA_964579905.1 uncultured Planctomycetia bacterium | reverse complement strand
TAGGCCAAAGTGTGGTTGCTGGTCACAAGCAGGATAAGGTTATTAGTGATGCCATAGCCGATGGCAATATTGTAATGATGACTTACTCTGAGCTTTCATTTGCCTATCTTAATGATAAGGCCAAGGCAAAGGATGGTAAAGACACGCTTATTATGGATAAGATGGGCGTGGTTATGTGTGACGAGGCTGACATGCTGGCATTTACCCCACAGTCTATTATGTCTGGAGGTAGCGAGCCGCATTCATTCGATAGTATGATGGGTAAATGGTGGTCAGAGGCCATTGTTGATATAGCGGCAGTGGCAGCTCAGGATTGGCTTGAGGGGCAGATGAACGAAAATTCCGATATTGCAAGGTATGCCAATGCCCGTGAGCAGATAGCAGATTTATTAGCAAAGTTAGAAAATGGTGCAGAGCTTAGTGCCAGAGACTTGGAAGGCTTGGAAAATTTCATAGTTTTATCAGCACAACTTCAAGAGGACGGAACGATAGACAATATAACACTTGGTGAGCTTGCAAAGCAGCTTAAGAAGGGCAATTTAGTTAATATTACACAGGAAGAACTTAATGCAGTTGTCACGCAGGGAGAGCTCTTAAAATCCCTTGAGATGAGTTTCCTCCTGAGTGATATGCTTTTACGTGATTCCTTAAAAGCTATGCTCAATGCCAAGGGTGGTAGCAGGGAATTTAGAGAGACGGTAGGTGAGCGCGCAGAAGAGTTGATTGGCCAAAAGAAGAAAGAGGGTTGGCGAGATAACCTATATAACGCTGAAGGAATCTTAGAGAAAAAATTCAATACAGCTGAGGCTATGGTTGATGCCGCTCTTGCACTTCTTACTTGGACTGCTGGTGATGAGTATGACGTTAGCAGTAAAGGTGAGGTTCTACTTCGTAAAGGCGGAGAACTAGCCCCATTGATACCTAGAGACGGTATGCTGCAGGCGGTTGAGATAATGTTGGGTGGCGTAAGCGAGAAGGGGCTTCTATTCGGTGCTGGAGCGCTTAGCCTTGCGCTTGGAACCGGCAAGTATGCTATTAGGGTTAATGAGCGTGGTATTACTCGTCCGTTAGATGGTACAGAGGTCAAGGCGCATGCTGTTGAGGCTATTGAGAATGCTGCCGGAATTTTAGGATTTTCTGGAACCTACGCATCTGCCGTTAAGAGCGCCCTTGGGTTTGAAACGGAAGGAAAGGGTACCGCTTCACCGTTAGCTGGTGGTAATTATGAAATGTCAGTGACATTCCAAATGGAATCTGCAGAGAAAGAAATAGCCGTTAAAGACGGTGTAATCACAGAAGAGTTGATTTTGGGTGATGAGATATTTGATGCAGGCACCTCGCTTAAGGATGTTCTTAACGCTGCAAAAGAGCAGGAGATTCAATATACACTCGGAGATATGATATTCCAGGCAGAAAAGGATGATGGTGCTAAGGCAGATGTAATACTTGAAAATCCACATGAGAATCTGTTTGAGTTATTCGGCTCCATGGCATCCAACCTTAGCAATGCAAACTCACAGGGTATAGTATCTCTTGCAAATGACACCCTTGTCAAGCTATTCAACCTCTATCTGGGAGCCGTGAGCAGTGAGGCCGAAGGAGAAACTACAAATCCGTTTGTAAGTGAAATGGCTGTAGTAAGTGGCGGAGAAGATGGTATCCATCAAATAGAATTTATACAGGCTGATAGCTCTGCTGAAAGAGTAGAGAGTATTGCTAAGTCAGGAGCAGCGCGCATTATCGTAGGAAATGTTGAGATTATAGGAAGGGGTCTTCATATCGAGGTTTATTCAGGATTAAACGCAGACGGAAGCGTTGAGCTTTATATAGTAGGCCCTGAGTGGATGTATGAATCCGCACTTACGCAGAATATAGGGCGTGTTTTAGGCGGAAGGTTCAAGATTAAAGGTACTGATACATACTATGATATAAATGTACATCTGGTTACAGATATCCAAAGTCTAGATGCTAGTCTCTTGGGAGATGGCAAGCAAGGAGCGCTTCTAAAGGACGGCGACCGTTCAGCATTCGCTCTTTATGAACATCTTACTGAGCACTCTCTTGAGACAAGAGAGAAAAAGGAAATAGAGGGAAGCGGTGTTCAGCAGGCCAGCAGGGTAGCACCTGAGGGTGCAAGCAGCATGGAAAAATTAACAGAAGAGTTCTCCAAGGACCATCCAGAAATAATAGCAGAGTTTGAGAATGTAGACAACGGACTAAGTAAGCCGAGCGGTTCTCTTACGCCAAAGGGTAAGAGGCTGGCTGCTGCGGTTAGATTAGTAGTAGCATTCCCTGACAGGGAGCTATTAAGAAGGCTTGCAGAAATGCTTAATTTCGAGGTTGAGCAAGAGGGTGCTACTGAGCTTAATCTGGCCAAGGCTTTTATTGATACCTTTGGAATTAATAACCTACCATTGGTATTTAGTATAGCAAATGCCCTTCCGGTTATTAGCAAGATGCTTAAAACCGATATAGAGCTATTGGTTGCAGGTATAAAGGCAATACTGAAAGCCAAGGTTCCTATGGATGATGATGTCTGGAAATCACTTAGGAATATAGATGAGGAAAAGAGTAAGGAGATGGCGGCGATAGTACGTCAGGTTGAGAGAAATGCCCCGATGGCTGCATTTATACGCATGGCCACAGAAAGGGCTAGGGCTAATGGAAATATCCCGACTAACGCCAAGGCATTACGCATGCTTGATAAGCATGTTGCAAATTATGATAAACTAGCGGGTGCGCTTGGTAGGATGTATGCCCCGGATGATAAGAAGAGTGATTTCTTCGGCCGTGTTTCCGATAGATTGACCACACTTGGAGTTCTGACCTTCAAGAATCCATCTGCACTGTTAGGCGTAGGCGGGTTTGGAGCAACCATGATATTTGTCATGCTATTCCCGGTTGTTAGAGCTATCTGGGGTGGTATATGGGGACTTATCATTAAGCCTATTGCATTTGCATCAAAAGGCATAAGCCGTGCAAATTTAGCTATACAGATTCAAAGATCTAGCAAGGCCTTTAACAACACCTCCAATCCTTACCTGAAGGATTTAAACGGTATAGTGGAACTAGAGGATATTACAGCCCTTACTGAGGTATTACAGGGTGGCCTTGACTCAACCAGCCGTACAAGGTTACAGGACACGGCAACCGCTGTAAGGCTTATAGCTGGTGCTGATCCGGCGGTCGGCTCACGACTTAATGACAAGAGTCAGGTTACTGACTTGTTAACAAAGAGTGTTAACGAACTTATAGAGGATAGTACCTCAGCTACACCTCTTCCAAGGAGCATAGCGGTACAGGCTACCATAGCAGCAGGGGTATTGACAGCATTTGCATTAGGTGTTGCCCCAGCGATAGTTATGCCTATAGCAATGGCTGTTTCATTCGCGCCTATGATGATGAATATGATTAAGAATCGTTCCGAGCAGCAAGATAAGCTAGCCTCCGGTAGCTTTAAAGATAACATGGTTAGCATGTTTAAGAGCATGGGAAGCACAAGTCAGGATGGAAAGAAGACTACAGACAAATTGGGAATTTTACAGATTGCAACGCCGTTTGCCGTAGGAATCGGTACATATGTTCTAACGGGTGGCAATTTCTCCTTAGGCCTTCTTATCGGTAGCAACATAAGCAACGTACTGTTTAACTGGATAAAGATTGCTAAGTCGGTTGGTGATCTTGCGCATGATCGTAAGATACGAAGTGGTGTATTGACGGAGGCATTGGATGAGATACAGAGCATTGAGCAAACAGGCAGGCTTAAAGAGGTAACACTTGCTATAGAGAATATAGACGAGCAAACTAAATTAATGCAGGATCAGATGAGTGAAATGCAAGGCAAGAAAGACGTAACAGAGGAAGAGCAATCTGCCTTCTTCAATGCCCTTATGGGAATGCAGCAGGTTGCATCCAATAGAGAAGCCCTCGTAAATGAAAAGAAAAATCTAATCAATTTAGAGATTACATTACCTGTTATAAAGATGTTAAGAGCAGGCATGCTAGAAAATAATGATAATTTAAATTCTGAGCGGGCATTTAGAGAGGCAACGCAGCTTGCCGCTGTACTGTTTGGATTTAGTGTACAGGATGGCGAAGAGATAGCCAAGGTTACAACAGGTCACCTTAGAACAACCATGAATATGCCGTGGGTGCAGCTGTTGGAATTAGCAGATAACGAGGAAGAGTTTATAAGGGCGATACTTCAGGGAGTACATGATGTAAGATACGGCAATAAACTGCTTAAGAAGGATGCAGCGCCGGCATATAAGTTCTTGACAGATAAGGGTGTGCCGGAGGATTTCATAAAGGTTATGCACCAAAGGGCTGCATGGAGGGTTGTTGATGATGTATTATCAAGAAGGGTAAGCCCTGATTCTACTACCTTTGTGTCATACTACAAGAGCAGGGTAGCCCAGATAGAGGATGCATTTGCCTTAAAGACCAAGAAGGCCCGTGTAAAGAGACTTGAGGGACTTGGATTTGTTAATATTGACGAGCTTATGATACCTAAGGTAAGAGAAAGCATACTTCAAGGGTTAGATAATCCTGTAACGGTAGAGACACTATCAAGGTGCAGTATAGAGGCAATAGCCAAGTTCTTACTGTCTATGGAACGTATTGATAGCGCTGAAGATGCAATGCAGGATATTATATCTAAATTGGTTGTATACATGGCCGATGATTTTCCAAAGCTTGAGTTATCGCCAAACGATATGCTCAAGATGAGCGTATACGGCTTTGGTATTCCAGCAACATTTAACGCGTTAAATAGAGTAATAGACTCATACGATGTCGGATTAAAGGCGGAGGAGATAACAGATAAGGGAAGAGAAGCGCTTGCAAGACTCAGGATGCCGGCTATAGTTCAGGTGAAAGGTACTATAGGTGAAGAAGGAAAAGCGCAAGAATATGCTCACTTTATGGCAGTTATCGGTGTTGATGACGACGGGGTATTGGTAGCAGGTGAGGGTAATAGTAGCATAAAGGTTCCGGCTAGTGAGGTTGCCAATATACTTCTTCCGGTTGCCATAGATGGAAGTCAGGTAGCCAATCCGCAGTCATTCGGCGCAAGTGTCCCGTATAATAATATGACCAATATCATAGGATGGGGTAGACCTGCTCCTACCGCCGAGCTTGGTTTTGTGCCGGTAAAAGATGAATTTAGCAAATTTGGTGTACCGGCTACCGTCGGAGAAATGGACTTGCTAGCTGCAGATACAGCTGATATAGCCACATTCATAAAGTCTGTTATACCGTCAATTTCCCATAAGAAATCCAGGCTCTTAGCCTCTGAGGTGGCAAGGGTAATGAGAAGGTCAGGTAGACCGTCTAATGCTGAAGAGTTACATAAGAGCGTAAACAAGATAAACGGCCTTCCTTATAATTGGGCTGAGAGATTAGCATTGCATATCTTTTCTCAGGTAGAGTCTAAAGATGTGGCTGTTAAAGACAGAATGTTGCAGCCGGCTCTGCCAATAATTTTATCTGATGAAACTGGTAAATCAGGAGAAAGAACCTTAGCCGCTGAGGAAACATCTAAAGCAGCCGCTGCATCTGAAGGAACAACTCCTCCAAGCGGTCAGGTTGGAGTTGGAAAAGAGCTGTTTAAAGACAGGATTATTAAGGTTTCAAAGGCGGTTGCCCCATATGTTACTATCACAGCTATTTCAGTTATAATTATATCTGTAGGTGCAAGCATACTTGGATTACCGGCATGGCTTAGCTGTGTAATATCGCTTACGGCAGGCTTTGAGGTAACATTCGTATTTGATAGGCTGGTTAAGCCGCGTATTGATAGGTTTATTGACAGGGTTGTAGAAAATAGACCATCGCTAAGACCTGCACTTACTACTGCAAGGGCATTTGGTAATGCACTGGCCATTATACCTGCAATCTTAATATTTGTACCGGTTGTATTTAGCGCGCCAACGATGATTGATCAGATAGCGTCACAAATCTATATATATGAAAGCCTTGCGATAATAGGAGCGTTTGCATATCTTATTACCAAGCTTAAAAAATGGGATTTATTTGGCCCGAGTCTTTTACAGAGATTCATACCTCTGTTTGCCGGAACATTGCTTATACTATCATCTTCTATGTCAGCTGCATTTGGATATGCAGACTTTACTCAGATGCTTCCATGGATATCACTGGCACTTGGCGGTATGGCATTGTCTATTGGTACAAAGGTAGAATCTACGGAAACCACTACAAAGGCCAAAGAGGCCAAGCCAAGCAAGGGTATTGGTTCACTTGGCGATCATTTGACAAGACTAGGAGCCTTAAGTCCCGATGGTTCAGCAAGCCTTGATTCTCCTCTTATGCATATTACCCAGGCAACTAGGTGGGAAGATATTGTAGATGCAAATACAGGAAGACCTATTGCCAAAGAAGAGCCGGATGTTTACGCACATGATGTATATCTGCACTTTAGTTCTGATCCATTAAAGGACGTTGCGATAGTACTTCGTACAGCACTTACTGAACAAGCACGGGAAGAACTTGGTTCACCTGAAAATGAACTTAAGCCAGAAGCAGGCAAGCTGATATTTGTCTTTAGTGATGGGTCAAATATTCCTCTACCTTTATCATTACCTCTAAGTATATCTCATGAGACCTCCAAGGCTCTCACACAGCTTATGGATGAAACACCTGAGGGAGCATCTGCAGATCAGCTAGCAGAAGCTATTACAAAATCCTTCGAAATTATATTAAACGAATTTGTTAAGAGTAATATTGCAGCACAGCCCTCTGAAGCTGCCGCGCAGAACCAGGGTGCTTCCATATTCCGCACACCAAGACATCTGCCAAAGGCATATTTGGAGTCACCTATGATTTTTGGATTTGGATTGACAACGGTAGGAATGGTTGAATTATTAGGCATAGCTGAGGTTGCTTCAATTTCACCGGTTATACTGCCTCTTGTACTTATCGCAGGGTTCTTTATGCCACATATTTACGGGTCTTATTTTGATGCGAAACAGCAGGGCTCAACAGGCTTACAAGCTGCATATAAAACACTAAAAGGACTTGCAAGAGGCGATATTTATATCCTACTTGTTATACTTGTAAGCTGTGGGTTAATTACAGGCTCTGTTATAACAGCTAGTGGTTTGGTTAGCTTACCTACCATATTGGTGTCCCTGGCATTGCTTCCGCTATTAGGTTTCTTACACAGGCAGATAGATAAGTCTGTTAAACCTATCGCACCAACCGTTACTGAGCTTGAGGCACGCCTCATGGTTATAGAGGGAAGGTTAGAGAAGGCAGAGGCGGCAAGATTTGACATGATAAAGAACGATTACAATAAGGCTGCTATTGATGAAATATCACTGTTATTTGAAGACATTTTCAGGGATTTTGGAAGGACTCCTGAAAATAAGAGAGTAAATCTTAAAACTCTACACAGCTATTTACAGGAAGATAATAGATTTACTGTAACTAGCAGCATTATAAAGCTTGCATACCTACTGTATACAGATATGCCGGAAGACGAGATTGCAGCATTTGTTCAAGAGCATGATCTTGCTGGGTATTACGAGATTTATAGCTTTAAGCCAATCATAGAGGCAATACATAGAGCTCTATTAAAAGAGGAGAAGGCAATAGGAATTCCTGCAGTTGAGTCAAGACTTTCAGCAACAACAAGTACAATAACATTAGAAAGCCTATTAACAGAGTTAAAGCAAAAATAATAGCAACAAGCAGTGCAATTGATACCGTATCATTATTCTTATAACACATTTAAATTAAACAAGTTATAGTTAAAGCATTGATTTCAAAGCTTAGCAAAAAAATCCCTAAAATTGAACCGTATCATAACCGTATCATTATTGTCTTGCGAATAGACCCTATTGTCAGTGAAAAGTGAAGCTATTAATGATGAATAGCCCCCAATATTAAGGAAATATTAGCGCGTTACCACCAACATTATGAGAGATATTTTTTCGTGCGAACCCCAGGCAGCGTAATAGAAAGTACGTCAGATGTGTAATGTGATGGTTATCTAAATTAATAGTTTGATTAATAGCAATAATAAAATTAAAAGTGCGGATTTATGTAAATGCAAAAAAAAGGTAGATATTATTCACTTGCTTTTTTAATAGATATAATATATATTTAAAGTGTAACCGGTGTGTCTAACAACACACATATTTTTTTCTTTACTTAAAGTAGTTTTTTACAATAGATTTAAAAAGATTTGATCGACTGGCCAAGAGTAAAAAAAGAAGGATAAGAGAGAAAAATGGTTGATTGGCAGACAGGTAATAAAAAATTTTGGATCAAGTTAATAGCCTTGGTTGTTGCCGAGGTTTTTTTATTTACCATGTTCGATTTGCCATTCGATCAAAATAATCTAGCCCATGCATCCCCCACTGAACAGTTGGTTCCACGCCTAAAACTTGATACTCCTGAAGCAGCCACCGAATTTATTAATGAAGCCATTGCAGTTGATATACCAACAATGATTAGTGAGGCAAGGGCAGAGCATCGTGACCTATCCGCTGAAGGTATTATGCAAGTGGTATCAGATCGAATTTATTATAAATACAGCGGAAAGGTTGTTGTCTGGTTTGATGCTTTGATGGCTGAGACGGATCATAACTATGCGTTCTCTTTGGAGCGTGATAGCGCCCCTGATAACTTTTTTGAAATTAAGTTTGAAAGTGATGAGGTTGATGCGCCTGTTGAAATTACTCCTAAAGAGAAGCGCGCTGAGCAGGAATTTGCAATTTTAGGTCATATTGTTCCAAGTCAATCCGTCCTTGCTGATTTACCCGTTGGTATTGATAGCGTAGTTGATTTAGAAGCTGCACTCAAGGAAGAAGAAACCCTGCCTGAGAGCTTGGACGAAAAAGACTATAATGGTTTACTTACTGTTTTTAAAAAACAGAGTGGTATTGTTATACATTTGATTTTACTTGGTGGATTGGAAAAAGGGACTAAAGAGCTAAGCGAGAAGATAACGGAGTTCTTGGGTGATGAGATTAGATCCGATGTAGCAGGTGAGATAATAAAGGCAGTAGCAGAGTTTCAAAAGAAGACAGATGCAGATTTAACGGCTGCCCCGGTTCCTTTCAAGCTTCAGATAGTTCCTGCTGAGACTCCTGCAGCTCCATTTGTTCTTTCATCAGCTGAGACGGAAACAGGAGTAGCCCCTGACGTAACCAAATTAGAAACTGTCATAATTGAAGCAGAAATTGCAAATGCACTTGAGAAAATCATACATAGACCCCATTCTCCCCCAGCAGGAACTCTTGGCTTGTCTGCCATCGTACCAGTCCGTTTATCATTCTCTAGTGACGAAGCGTCTCCTGCCAAAAGAGCAGAAGTACCTGCTGCGCCTACAGCACCGGCTCAATTAATAGATACTGATGCCGCACTTAAAGCTGTTCAGGCTACACTATCACAAGCAATAGCACAGGCTAATGAAACCCTGGCTTTATTTGAAGATGTCCCGCAGAGCATAAAGGGACCCCTTTTCCAGTTACTAGTTGAGGGTAGTGTTTTAAAGAGCTCCGCAAATATTATAGCAATACAAGAAGTAGTAGCCAAAATTGACAAAGCAAGAAGCGATTTTGTAATTGCCGCAGGCGGCTTGGAAGAAGCTAATATCAAAGCCGTTTTGCAAAAGAAGGCAGAAGCCGCTCTAAGAAGTGCGCAAAGACCAAAAACATTTAATCTTACACCTGGTACTCTACTTGAAACACCAGCGTCACAACAAAGAACCTTAACATTGCCAGCCGTTTTTCCATTGCTCTTGATAGGCAGGCAGAGTCTTCTTCCTGCAACTACAGTACCTCAGCTATCAGCAGGCATAACTCCCGCAACTCCTTTTGAGGTTGCACTTTCATTAACCCAGACACAGACTATAGTAACGCCAAGCGGAAGGCCTATTTACACCTCATATGCAGGCGGATTACCATTTGTATATACTATACAGACACCAACCCCGTTATTTTTAAGATCACAGACTACCTCTCTAGCATTGCCTAGGGAGTTTATACCTATTCATATCCTTGGTCGCACAACCACTGTATCGCCTTTGTTGCCGTTTAGTCCTATTACACTGACTCCGTTCCAATCATTCAACGTTACTACCAGAACTACAGGTTTAACCGTAGCCAAAACTTCTACTCCAGCAGTTTTACCTTCAGCTGGCACTGCTGGAGCTAGATTAGAAGTTACTGAAGCTACTGATATAGATGCAGCGGTTTCTACAGAAGGAGTTGATGTAGCTACTCCTGCAGCAGTAGAGACAATTGCCACAGCAGAAGCCACTGACATAGATGCAGCGGTTTCTACAGAAGAGGTTGGCATAGCTACTCCTGAAGCAATAGAGACAGTTGCCACAGCAGAAGCCGCTGACATAGACGCAGTAACTTCTATTGGAGAAGTTAGCATAGCTGCTACTGACACATCAGCGGTTACATTAGCAAAGGCTCCTCAGAAGGGAATTCTTGCTCCATCTGCTTCCGGCGTTGTAACCTTTGTGCCAACAGAAGAAGCTAAGCCTGAGCAAGAATTAACCGTTGAAGCAATTCCTACTGAGCTACAGGCCTCACTGACCGCGCCAAAGGTTGATGACGCTATAAAAGAATCCAGGATACCTGAGGTCTGGAAGCGTGTTATATGGACCGTTGTTCCACTTGGCATTTTCATTATTCTTACTAATGTGGTCTCAATCACAGGCGTGGATATTTCAAAGGTTATGTTGGATTTATTCTCTACGCTTGAGATTGAACAAGCATTTACTGCTATGCAGCAGATATCAGCATTTTCTGACAAAGGCATATTCGGGCTTGGGATACAACCTTACATAATAGCATCTATGGCTATACAGGTAGGCGCTCTTTTCATTGGCCGCATCAAGGATGTTATAGAGAAGGTAGGCGGTAAGACTGCACAGGAAGAAACAGCCAAATGGGCCCTCTGGATTACCCCGATTACAGCCATGCTTTTTGGAATTTTTAAGTTATTGCCTGTTGCAGGCTATATGACAGTTGGCCTAACGATTAACGGGCTATTATTCCTAAGTCTTGCTGTTGTTGGCATGATGGTTGCCTCAACCATCGTTGCTTTCGTAGGGAAGGTGTTGACTAAGCATGGCTTGGGCCAGGGAACCACCCTCATCATATTCTCAAATATCTTAACCACCTTGCTTACCAGCGGCTCATCAGCATTCATGGGAATTATGTGGTGGCAGATAGCACCAATCATATTGATGGCTCTTCTGTCTGTAGTTATGCATATAGTCGCAATAAAGGTACCTCTAAAGTTTGTAAACCGTCCAGGAGAATCAAGGGATGCCCTGC
>CAZOIE010000009.1:11748-12379 GCA_964579905.1 uncultured Planctomycetia bacterium | reverse complement strand
AAACTGTAGAATCAATCTCAAGGGCACCTTCATACTCTAGGATTGCCTCCTTGTACATTTTAAGTTTACTATAGCAGTTTCCCAAATTATTATAGGTTGCACGCAGGGTAGAGTCAAACCCTTTTGCCTTCTCGTAATACCCAATAGCAGCCTTTAAATCACCCTTCTTTTCCTCGATAATCCCAAGTTGTAGGTTTATATAACCCGCATAAGGACTCTCTGGATTAATCGCTGAAAACCTTTCAAATAGCTCACCTGCTTCTTTAAATGAGCCATTAATCATTGAGGTGCTCGCTCTATAAAGAAGCGCATCATTGTAAAACGAATCTAGCTCTACCGCCTTCTTAAAATAAATATTTGATTTTTCATCCATATCAAGACCTTCACAACACAGGCTTAAACCATAATATAAAGACGGGTTATCTGGATTTAAAGACAGGGCTTTCTTATATACGCTAATAGCTTTTTTATATCTTCCTTTTGCTAGGCTGGCTACAGCTTGGTCATTTAACCTAAGTAGCTCCCTATCAATTGGAATATCTTGCAATAGAAGAAGTAAAAATTCAGCTAGATATCTATACCTAAGTGGCGTATAGCCACCCTCAACAGAATAGGATATAGTAATTAGCTT
>CAZOIE010000009.1:0-11738 GCA_964579905.1 uncultured Planctomycetia bacterium | reverse complement strand
ATATTAGTATTATTAAGTTCTTTATTTTTTTTTATTAAGAGTGCGTCTAATATATTTATATATTCATTTTGATCTATTTCTTGCATTCCTTTTTTAATAGAACTTTCAGATATATTTTTTTTCTTTAAGGTATTTACAAAACCTTCTGGTGTAATATGCGCTAAGCCTAGCACCTTATGATTCAGGGCGTTATCAGTAGTAAAATAATCGGTATCGATATCCAAGAGAATCTGCTCTTTGAAAGAAGGTAGATCTTTTAACCGACATATATAAATTGGAATACCAAAAATCTCACCCTCTGTCTTAATTATTCCGTTCTTAAAAGATAAGTTAGGTATTTTTGTCTTCAATGTCTCTTCTAGATATGCTTTATAAGGCGCAATGAGATTTGCGTTTAAATCTCTATCTGGAACAACCCACCAAAGCTCCCTTACCATTTTGTCTTTAATAGCCGGATAGATAAAATTCTCAACCGTCAAAGGTTTATTTCTTTTTCCTATTTCATAAGGGCTTGCTATTAAATCTGTTATATCAATTTTTGAAATTTGCTTTAGGGCATTTTCTTCAATAGGAGCCAAATCTATATGACCATCTATATGTACTAAAATCTCATCTTTGACACTTTTTTTCTTCCAGAATTGATAACTTGCATTATGATTCTCCATAAGGAAGATATTATCTGTACCCAATTTGCTTGCACGAATTAAGTTGTAGGCCGCAAGCCTGGCTCCTTTGTCCGTTTGTGAGATCAGAAGCGCTTTCCCGAACCAATACCTGGCCTCTTTCAGATCACCCATTTCAGCATATAGGCTACCAACATTATTGTATGAAACCGTATTCTTCGGCGCAAGGTCTATGGCCCTTTGATACGCCTCTAATGCCTCTTTTATTTTACCTGTTTTCTTGTGGGCAACCCCCAAGTTGTTGTGTGCCTCAATAAATGAAGGTTTTAAATCGATTGCGTTTTTAAATGCACTTATTGCCTCATTAAATCTAAACATCTTTAACAATACAAGCCCTAGATTATTATACGCCTCTGCTAAATCGGGGTCTTTAAGGATTGCTTGCTTATGGTGTTCTAAGGCCTGTTTTAGTAGATTCTTGTTGCTATATGCAACCCCTAAGGCTGTATGGCTACCTGCATGGGAAGAATTAAGTTTTAGGGCAGTTTTATATTCTTCTATTGCCTGGTCGTACTGCTTGCTATTCGCATAGATAAGACCCAGATTATAATGGGCATTGGAGGACTCAGGCGATACCCTTACCGCCTCCTTCCATATCTTTAAGGAATTCCCCCATACAACATTTCTTCTTATTGAAAGATAAGAGGAAAATCCTATGAGTAGAATGAGTAAGGATATAATTACTTTCTTTGTAGATAAAGGTTTTTTGGCCATAAAAGTATTTTGCTATCTGTAATCCTTTAACTTTTCTATCAATGCCGGGTCTATCTCATAGCCTAAATTTGATGCTTCATCAAAATGAATTTTCGCAGCTTCGGTATCCGGTGGTATAAGGGAAAGATATGCTATTGCCAGGTTATAATGTGCTTCTTTATACTTAGGTTCTATTTTTACAGCCTTTTTGAATTCATCGATAGCTCTTATGTCTCCACGCTTTGCATAGACAATGCCTAGATTATAGCGCGCCTGGGCAATTTCAGGGTTAAGCCGGATCGTCTCCTTATATTCATACTCTGCCTCAGGATATTTTCCTTCTGTATCCAAGAGCACGGCTAATCTAAAATGTGCCAATGTCAAATCTGGGTCCAATTTAAGTGCTTTTCTATATTCCTCCATGGCACCTGCAATATTGCCTTGCTCTTCAAAGATATTCCCAACCACATAAAATGTTATGGGCATATTGGACTTGATTTTCTGGCTCTTTCTATAATATTCTATTGCTTTTTCAGAATCACCTTTCTTGTGATGCAAATAACCAAGCCCTGCATACGCATAATGGTAGTCTGATCTTATCCTTAGCGCCTTACTAAACTCCTCCTCTGCCTCAGAATACATCCCCTTCTTAACATATTCCAATCCTAAATGGTAATGGCTCCTTGTTGAAGGTACCTTAGCACGAGATGAAACCTTCCATAGACGAGCTGGATCTTTCCAATAGGAGTTCCTCTTTATGGTTAATAAAGAAAAGGAGGCTACTGCTGCGCACAGACTAAGTGTTAGCAGAGCTGATGTTAGATAGAGTTTTTTTTTAGGCAAGATAAACTAATTAAACCGTATGAAATTAAAAAACAAAAACTTATTGAAGATAAATAGAGTCTATGCTCATTCATAATAATATGCAAGGGAATAAGGCTTGTAGGTGCAAGATTAATAAAAAACCACAGGGTAAAAAAAGTAACTGCCTTATTCTTTCTTCTTACAATAAAAATAGCTGTAACTACTACAAGAAGTAGCAAGAGGCTAATAATAACTGTTGGTTCCATTATCGACTTAGACGCTGGTACATAATGGTCTATTGAGAGCCCAAATGGAAATAGAAGCAGTCTTGGATAATGCAACATAACTACCCTTGCCTGAGTAATAAGGTTCTCGAAGAAGGAACGGCTAACCGGGGTTGTCTTAAGACCTCCCAGGAAATGCCCTAATAGGAAAACTCTTAAGACTATATAAGCAACAGCTATGATAAGAAAAGCTAGATAGTATTTCTTAAAACGTACAATAAAATCCTTTGCGTTCTTCCAGCCTATATATAAGTAATCATATATCAAAATCAATAAAGGTAGGATAAATATGTTTTCCTTACACAATAGCCCAAAAGTAAAAGCTACGAGCGAACCTATATAAAAACTAGGGTTTACATTAATTTCTTTTTTAGAAACACTTGAGCGTATATAAAGATAAAAAGACAATAAAAGGAAAAATCCCGCTAATAACTCAGAGCGACAGGCAATATAATTTACCGTCTCGGTCTGTATGGGATGGCTAACGAAAAGCAGTGCACAGAAAAACGCTATTTTCTCTTTCTCAATTTCTACTCCACCAGGGCCCAGTAAACTTTTTACAAGCATGAATACAACTATTGCGCTTAAGATATGGAGCAAAATATTTACAATATGATAGCCTAGTGGATCAAGACCTCCAAAGGTATAGTTTAGAAAAAATGTTACCATCAATATCGGTCTATACATAGATCTTGAGGCAGAACCTTTGGTTATCGAGGAAAGATCGAATAAAGAGGTAAGATGTTGCGGCTGCTTAATATAGGGATTCTCTACTATGGTATGAAAATCATCGTAAGTAAAGGGACCTCTGAGGTTATTGGAGTAGATAATTATGCCGAGGAGTATTATTCCTAAATAGAACAGAATGGTTTTGTTTTGAGATTTTATATTCATATCTATAAAAAGGGGAGAAAAGAAATCATGTAATCTCTCCTCTCCCCTTTTATTAACCACATTATGTATTATTGTCCACCTATGGTTACGTGACTATGCGCATCGACTACACCGGTCGTTGTATTATATGCCCATGTTGAACCAAAAGCACATCTTGGTAGTGTTCCATCTGCAAAATAGTTATCCGCGAAAGTAGCTGTTGTAAGTGTTGCTGGATATGCAGCGGCACCAAAACTGATAGCGGTCTTTGCATAATAGCTTGATAATGCTGTTCTAACGGCGGCTAATCTACCGTCGCAAGCAGCCTGTTTTGCCTGATCCTGAAGATCTATAAATTTCGGTATAGCAACTGCGGCTAAAATACCAAGTATAACGATAACCATAACCAACTCTATCAACGTGAAACCTGCTGAACCTTTTCTAATCATCATTTTGTCTCACCTCCCTTCGCTGGATTTAATTCTCACCTTACTAGTAAAGCAAACGCCGTGCCAACTTGGCAAAAATAGGCTAAATTTCTTATAAAAAATTCTTACGTAACTCATTTATCTTCAATGAGTTACAGTGTAAAATAAATAAAAGTTAGATAGCTAGGGCTTCGTCATGATTCTCTATTAGATATATGGGTAATATTAGAAAAACATGTGTAAACAGTTACACATTTTACCTATACAGTTCATGCTATTTTAGGCTTCTAATAAAACTTCCTAACTACTGCCCTCCCAAAAGATAAACTCTTACCCATATAATAGTATAAGTATCAATCTTCTAGGTTATATTCCTTCATCTTATTATATAAAGTCTTTCTACTAATACCCAGCTCTTGAGCGGTAGTCTCACGGTTACCATTGTTTCTTGTTAATGCTTTCTTTATAAGCTTCTTTTCTATCTTAGAATTTACCTCCTTCATGGCGTCCGCCAACGAAAGAGTACCATCCACCTCCAAATCCCCTAATTCAATCTCCTTTGGCCCCTCTTTTTCCTTTAAGAGAGACTTTAGACTCTCCTTGGTAAGAATAGGGGTTGTCTCAAGAACCATTGCACCCTGCAGTATATTTTCCAATTCACGTATATTACCAGGCCATGAATAATTAACCAGAACCTCCAATGCCTCTATAGATATGCTCTTTATAGTACGATTTAGGGTTTCATTAAATTTTTTGATATAATGCTCCAAAATAAGGGGAATATCCTCTTTGCGCTTTCTAAGTGGGGGTAAATACAAGGACAAGACATTTAATCTATAATAAAGATCTTCTCTAAATTTTTTCTTCTTAACCTCGGTAAATAGATCTTTATTTGTCGCTGCAATTACCCTTATATCAACGCTTTTAGAGGTTGTTGAGCCCAAGCGTTCAACCTCTCTTTCCT
This sequence comes from uncultured Planctomycetia bacterium, assembly GCA_964579905.1. Classification (GTDB taxonomy): domain Bacteria; phylum Omnitrophota; class Gorgyraeia; order VGKN01; family VGKN01; genus CAZOIE01. The sequence continues at coordinate 7,009 of CAZOIE010000009.1, read as the reverse complement.
CAAGTACCCTTAAGAGCTTTGACTGTAAAGGCAGGCCCATATCTCCAATCTCATCCAGAAAGATGGTTCCTTCATTGGCCAGCTCAACTTTACCTGGCTTTGACTCCTTGGCATCGGTAAAGGCACCCTTATCATAACCAAACAACTCACTTTCAAGAAGGGTTTCTGGAATAGCCGAGCAGGCAATAGGTATAAGGGGCTTATTTGCTCTAGGACTACATGCATGAACCGCTCTTGCCACCAGCTCCTTACCTGTACCACTTTCCCCTAATACAAGTACGGTAAGGTTACTCTCGGCCACCTTATTGATAAGCTTGCGAATCTGTCTAATAGCGGGTCCCTCTCCTATTATCTCCTTAAAGGGAAATGATTTTATTGAACCTGCCCCGTCAAGATCAGCTTTGGATCTCTCAAGAGCTTGTTTTATATGCGTGCGCAACTGGGTCAGGTCAAATGGCTTTGTGAGATAGCTAAACGCAAGCTCACCTATACCGCTAACATCGAGGTTTTCTTTGCCATAGGCAGTAAGGATTATAGGATAGATGTCGGGCCTTAGACGATTAATCTCTATAAGAGCTTCTAGTCCATTAAGTTTGGGCATCCTTACATCTATAACAACCACGGTGAAATTTTCCTTCTTGATAAGCTCTATCGCCTCTATTCCATTACTTGCGGTCTTTACCCTATAACCATCCCTCTCTAATGTCTCAGAGAGAGTAAAACGTATTGACTCATCATCATCAACTACTAAAATATAGTCATCTTTGCGATTCATTTTTAATCCTCGGTAGTGTTATGGTAAACTTTGTACCCTTCCCCTTAACGCTATCAACCTCAACATCGCCCTGATGGGCCAAGATGATTTGATGAGAGATAGCAAGGCCCAGGCCTATACCGTTGTCCTTTGTTGTAAAGAAGGGGTCAAATATCATATCCAGTTTATCTTTATCAATTCCTGAACCCGTATCAGAAAAAATTATTTTTAGAGAATCACTCTTTATCCTTTTTATAGCAATCGTTAAAGTTCCCCCATCCGGCATAGCCTGATAGGCATTTATTATGAAATTTAAGAATGCCTGTTTTAATCTTTCTTCAAACCCAAAGATCCTTTCTTTGGAACCATTGCCCTCTCTTGCTATTTTTATTTTTTTCTTGGAAAACTCAAAGGCTGCCAAGGATAATACTTCATCCAAAAAAGGTTCTATCTCTATAACCTCTTGTTTTATATCGCTCTTTTTACCTGAAGCTAAGCTTAAGAAATTATTAACAACCCCCTCCATTCTATCTACCTCCTTAAGAACGGTCTGGATGTATTTTTTATAATCTGTGATATTGGCTGAGGATTTTTCATCTGAAAAATCCTCATTTATTAAACTCACCAAGCCTTTGATTGAGCTTAGAGGGTTTCTTATTTCATGGGCCACGCCGCTTGCAAGCAACCCCAAGCTACTTAATCTTTGTAAATGCTCCCTTTTTCTCTCTAGGTCAATAGAATGCTTTGCCTCCTCGAATGAATAAAATAGGTCCTTAATCTCTTTTTCAAAATGAGACGTTGCTATATTAGACGTGTAGTCATGTTTCTTTAAATCCTTACTTAACTTCATAAGTCTCTTTAGAGGAACTAGTATCGCATAGGATAAGGCCAAGCCTACCAAAAAAGAGAAAAAGGTAAGCCATACGAGATACACCCTCATCATGGATACTATTCTAGTGGGATCTTGAAGCGGTAAATTGTAGATAAATACAATTCCTGAGCCGGCGGCCAAAATCATTATCAGTAGAGGAATAAGAATTGTAAGACGCGGCAGAAAATATACTTTTTTCATTTTGTTTATTTAGATATTGGTAGAATAAAATGGAATTTACTTCCCTGGCCCCATTTACTTTTAACCCATATTTTCCCACCATGTTTTGAAACAATCTCTTTGGCTATTGATAAACCAACCCCCAGGCCGCTAAACCTTTCTTCTTTTACACCCAGGTCGCTGAATTCTTCAAATACCTTACTCAGCTCCGTTTCCGGGATACCCCTCCCTGTATCTTCAACGCTAATCAATACAAACTCTTTATCCTTTTGCTCCTCATCGGTGTATGATTCACAACCCAAAATCACCTTTCCTCCCCTTGAGGTAGCCTTAACACCATTGGCAACGAGGTTGTTTAGAACCAACATAATTTTTTCCTTATCCGCTTTTATTTCAAATATTTTCTTTGGCAGGTTTGTTTCAATAGAAAGCTTTTTCTCCTTGGCCAACTTCTCAAAATCAATTAGGCATGTTTCAATAAGAGGAATAATATCAAATTTCACTAATTTTAACTCAAGACCCTCTTCCTTTATTTCTTTAAGTGTTAATATCTCCTTAAGGCTATGATCCATACTCTCTGCGCTTTCCTTTGCCATGTTAAGAAGTCTCTTTTGTTCATCGTTAAGCGCGCCTGATGTCTGATCAAGCAAAAGAAGTAAGCTGTCGCGAATGGTCGTAAAGGGATCTTGTATATGCGAAGAGACTCTAGTGATAAACTCCTTTTTTGTCTTCTCAAGCTCTCTTTGTTTTGTAACATCATTAAGAACAAAAAGCATGCCTACGGTTCTACCGTTTTCATCCTGGACTATGGTGCTGGATGCTTTGATTGTATCCTTTGTCGAAGGATCAGGTCCAGAAATCTCAACAGAAGAAATATCTCCTTGAGGCCCTGTCCTTGCTAAGGCTAAAAGATGTTCACTTTTAAGCTGTTCTAATATATGCTCACCTACCATGGTTTCTTTTGGAATACCCAATAGCTCCTCAGCGGCATTGTTCATCAGCATAACCTTATTGTTATTATCTACAACGACAACGCCGTTTGAAAGTTCCTTCAAAATAGCATTTGTATTATTCACCTCTTTGTGAAGCTCTTTGTTTTCCTCTCTAAGGTGACTGGTTGCTTTTTTAAGCCGTGTGGAAATTACCTGCTCAGCCTTTTCTGAAACCTTGCGAAGATCCTCCAGCTCTTTCTTATCAACAACCTCCTCATTCTCACTGAGCTCAGGACCTGCTCTTCCTGGTATTTCCCTGGAAGGTTCTTTCTTCGGCTTATCTAATTTCTCTTCTCGTTTCTCTTCACGCGCCTCCGCTTTTTCCTCCTCAGCAGCCATTTTGCGCATAAGGTCATTTTTGAGTTTTTTCTCAGCCGCAAGCAAGCGCTTAAGCTCAGCCTCTGAAACCTCTATCTTCTTATCCTCCAAAGAAACTTTCTTAATACTCTCCATTGCCTTATTTAGCTCTTCTTCACTTATACCAAGACTTTTAAGTTTAACGTAAAGCTCAGGAAGAATATTTTTTCTCTCCTCTTTTGTATCAAGCACCTTTGCTGCTATTCTCTTTAAACTGCTTGCAGATTTCCTTTTGGAGAGCTGAAACTTTGTAACAATTATTTCTGTCTTAATTTTTTCTACATATTGCGAAACAACCGCACCCAAGGCTTCAGAAGATTTAATTGCTTCAGGATTACCCCCGGCAGCAGCAAGAACCTCCTCCTGAACCTTCTTTCCAAGAGATGCCATGGTCGATGATAAATCTTTCTTTATTTCACTACCCTTACGGTTTACCAAATCCAGCAACCAGTTACCAAGCCTTTCAACAACAAGCTGTAAGTTTTGTATTTCCTTACCAACTTCGATAAGCAAGGTAGCGGTCTGCTTTGGGTTTTTCTCAAGCGTTTTAAGCAATTCCAGCTCATCGGTTTCAGCGCTTATATCCTCCACTTCACCTTTAAGGTATTTAAGCATCACCTTATAGAAAGACTCTTTTTGCCTCTTTAAACTCTTTGTACGATCTTCCTTCTCGGTAATAAGCCTTTCCTCTTCAGCAACCTTTACAACCTTCTCTCCATCTTCTACCTGAACAACTACCTGTCCTTCAGTAACCCTCTCATAACGCACCTTCTCTACCTTCATATGCGGGATCTTTTCAGCAGGTAAAAGCACTGTTACTCCACCCTTCACCTCTATTGAATCTTCCTTCATTGCCATAACACCCAGCAAAATAGTCATTTCCTCTTGCTCTACACCTTCTGAAAACGTAAGGCCGTCTATCTTAAGCTTTTTGAAATTATTAAAGAATCGTAAGACTGAAGGGTCGCCTTTATCTAAGACCTTATCCTCTACAAGCAACCTCTCTTCTATCATACCGAAGGTTACCTCTTTTTTTTCTGCCAGGGTTTTAGTGAGTTTTGCAAAAGCGGAATCCAAGGCCTGCGCTACTAAGGGATGTTCAATGGGATAAAGGGTAAACTGCACTATGGCAAGGTTTACCTCTTTAATTAAATCCTCATAACCCGTGGGGGTTATTGGACCTGTCTGTCCTTGAAGATCAGCCATTTTCTGAAATTCACTCCTTTATTAAAGCATTTGTTGAGAAGATCTCTGGAATGTCCAAGATAAGACATACGGCGCCCTCGGATAATATTGCCCCTCCGATTAAATATGATACCTTACCAATAAAACCTCCGAATTTTTTTAACAACAACTCCTTCTCTTCTAAAATCTCATCTACCCCTAAAAACAATTTTTTTGACTTGGACTGAAGAACCACCGCCCATTTTGGCAGAATTCCTTTCTGTCTTTCTGAGAGCGGTAAATCCAAAAACTCGCTTAATTTCACCAAACTCAGCAAAGATCCATTAAGCTTTAAGCTTAGAGCTTTGTCCTCTTTAACCACACTAGAGGATTTAATTTCAAAGAAATCCTTTATATAAAAATTGGGTACTGCAAAAGTCTGTCCACCTGATTTAACCAAAACAGATGGTACAAGACCCACCGTTAAAGGTAAAGAAAGTATAATATTTGTATAACTTCCCTGTTTTGACTCGATGTCAACTTCTCCGCCTAAATTCTCTATATTTTTCCTTACGGCATCAAGACCTACACCCCTTCCTGAAAGGGTATCAACCGACTCTGATGAACTAAACCCAGGCTCAAGAATAAGCCTTATAATTTCTCCATAAGACATCTTTTCAAGTTGCTTTTCATCTACCAATTTTCTCTTTAGAGCTATTTCTTTTATTGCATCTGGATCTATACCTTTACCATCATCGTTTATCTGTAGAAACACACGATTGGCCTTTAAATAAGCACTGACTTCAATAGTCCCATCGGCTGGCTTATTTAGATTTTGACGTTCCTCAGCAACTTCTATACCATGCCTGACGGAATTATTAATAATATGAATAAGGGCTACCCTTACTTCCTTTTCTATAGACTTATCAATGCCTAGAGAACCTGTGCTTGCTCTAAACTGAATATGCTTTGACTCCTTAACAGAAAGGTCTCTTACCAGCCTAGAAAAATCCTTAAGCACATTTGATAGCGGAACTATCCTTAATATCTGGATATTTCTTTGTATCTCATTAAACAAAATATCTAAACGTTTCTGACAATCGGAAAAATCCTTCAAAGATTCTCTCAAGCTGTCCTGTAATTGACTAACCGATTCTAAGGATTTACCCTTAGGTCCTCCGAGAAAAGAATAGATTACTTTCAGCCCATCAAGACTATTCTCTAGCTGCCTTACCTCCAATGCAGCATCAAAACTAAGGGTAGATAATCTTTCGATCTTACCGGCAGGTATCTTAAGAAGCTCCTCTTCCTTTATTTCGCGATGCTCTTCTCTACCTAATTCTTCTATGTTCTTCTTAAGGTTATCAATCTTTGACAATACTTGACTAATGCACTCAGCAGAAAGCTTCTCTTTACCCTCAAGCATACTTATAAATACATCTTCCAGGTTATGGGCAAGATGATTAATATCCTCCAATTGCAGCATCCTGGCTGTTCCCTTTATAGTATGCATCTCTCTCTGAAGAGTGCGAAGTCTATCATCAGACACATCACCTTTTTCTAAAATCAGGAGTTCTTGGATAATCTTTTGGATACGTTCGTAAGACTCCTCCTTAAAAGAAGGTAAGTATTTTTGATTTTTGGAATCTTTCATAAAAATTAATCTAGCCTAAACTCTCCCACAGCTTGCTTTAACTGATGGCTAAGAGCATCTATCTGCTTACTTAGATTCTCAATCTCCTGGCTTTGCGCAAGAGACTCTTTGCTTAATTGCTGAATATACGCAATAAAATCAACCGCCTGGGTAGAAAGCTTCTTCTGCTCCTGGGTAGCCTGAGATATGTCCTTGGTGCTATCCTCTGTTTGCCCTGTAATAAGATCCATCTTTTCGGTCATTTCCTTTATTTGACTAATAAGCTTAAGATCTCGTTTTATTTCCTGAATCCCTTCTACGGCAAATGAAGCAGTATTGTTAATCTCTGTTTGAATCTCACCTATTATCGATTTTATCTCTTTGGTCGCCTCTTGTGAACTTTCAGATAGACTCCTTACCTCCTTACCTAAAACAGAAAAGCCTTCTGACACCTCTTCCGATTTACTTACCTCTATATTAAAATTCAATGCTACTAAATCTATCTTTTTGGAAATTTCCTCAAGCCAACCAAGAATTTTATCGATCGAGCTGGATTTCTCCTTAAGAATCTCTGCATGCTTGATTATTGCATCTACCCTCTGCTTTATATGCTCTATACCCTGTGTTGCCTTTTGGACTATATCTTTTTCTCCTTTTGTAAATTCCAAATTTTTATTAAGGCTTTGTACAATGCTATTGGAATCCTCGGTAATGCGTGCAGTAGCCTTACCTAGATTCTCTATCAAAGACTTTGCCTCGTTAACCTGTGAGGATTGCCTTAGATTAACCTCCGCCTGTGTCTGCGATATTTCCTTTATCTTATTGGAGCTTTCCACAACCTTAAGAGACACTTCTCTTACATCTCGCATAAGATTAGCCAAATTGCGAAGCATCTGATTAAAGGCATGTGCAAGATCCCCGATCTCATCCTTTGCCTCGATATCCAGATCATGCGTAAGATCTCCTTTTAATTGGGATATAGCAGAGCTAATTTTCGTAAGTTTCATCAATGGACGCTTAATACTACGGCTAATCCATGATATACCGATTGCTCCTAC
>CAZOIE010000008.1:0-12655 GCA_964579905.1 uncultured Planctomycetia bacterium | reverse complement strand
GCAGTATTTATTCCGTATGCTTTTCCTGTTGTGCGATTCACCTCATTAGTATAGTTGTTCCATGCCTCAAGCGCCATCGGGAAGCCTAATCCCATTAAAAAGGAGGGCACAAGAAAAAGTAGGGTTGTTTGCAATAATGAGGTGCTATAAGGGGTAAACTTATTAATCCATAAGACGATAGAGAACGGTAATTTTTCCTGTAATATAGCAAGGGAATTTAGAAGCGGTATATAAAATATTCCGGAGATGCCTAGCATAGTCAGCGTTACCGCAAATCCTTTGGCCGGATTTTTGAGGCGGCAGGATAAGCGACTGCCTGCTAGCGCCCCAGCCATATTCCCGAACAAATATATTGTTAGTACAGAGGAAAAAACATAGGTGTTGTTGCCGAGCAAATGGACTATGCTGCGCATCCAGATAAGTTCATACCCCATACCTATCAACCCGCTTGCCAGAAAAGCAATTGCAAGCGTATATAGCCTTGTCCGGTATCCTTTGTTAATTTCCGGTGTTTTTTTGTCTTTTATAGGAACCTCTTTTTGGATACGAGGCTGGATTTCAGAGAGATGTGCAAGCAGCCAGCCGCATAGCGCCACCATGATGTTGAGGCTGATTGCTATATATAACGTGCCCATAATACCGAAATTGCGTATCAGGAAAAAGGCAGATAAAAAGCAACCCAGCGCAGCGCCGAGCGTATTCAGAGCATAGAGGCTACCGACATCACGACCAATCTTTTGCTTAAAGGAGGAAACGTATCCGGCCAAAAGTGGCAGGGTACCGCCCATAAGTATGGTTGGGACTAAAAAGATAGCGGTCGATATTATTATTTGTACGTAAAGGAGCCTTACGGGCAAATGCTGATATTTTATGAAAAACCAACTATAGATGGTTTCGGCACATTGCATCAATTTGGGAACCGACAGAGCACATATAGCAATCAAAAGCTCCAATAGTGCGTATAGGCGCAGCTTTTTTTTGATCTTGTCGGTAACCCACCTGCCCATGATAAAAGCGCCTAGTGCCAGACCACCCATAAATACCGATACGACTATACTGGTTGCATAAACGGTATTGCCCAGCGAAAGCTTGAGCATACGGAACCAAATAACCTCATATATCAATGAGCAGATGCCGGAGACAAGGTATATTAACATTATGAGAGGAACTTTACTTTTTGCCATAATATTTTGTAATCCGTTGTAAATGTTCAGGCTATAATGATTTTACGCCATCCAACATCCTTGCCTTTTTTAATTTGTTATGTTATAGTCTTATAGTATTTTTTTGATCTTCACTTATCACTACAAAAAATTAAAATAGAGGTTAAATTGCTCTGGGAAGAACTAAAAGAACAAATTAAGCAAAACCTTAACCAAGCATATATTTTAGAAAACTATAGTAAATTTATCCACTCCTATTTATCAGATCCTTCTTTATTCCCCAATTATAATCGATTAGACAAAGACAAAAAAGAACTATTTGGAAAATCTTTAATGTCTCTTGCTAATTGCAGGTTTATTGATGTAGGCAGCCTGTCGCATATAGAACTTGCTTTTGCCGCTGCGTTATTTTTTGTTGCCAAAGGGACCCAAGTGTTTATTTTTACCTTTGGGCCGGTCGACCTGAACCATTACAGTGAATTTTTTGAGGCATGCGAGAAAGATTTTGCCATTAAAATTGGAGTGGTCGACAAATCTGTTGATGGCAGCGAGAGAGGGAAGATTTACCAGAGGGACATAGTGGTTGCAGACTACATCCTTTTTACAAAAGATTTTTATAGAGACAATGGCTTGGTGAACCAAAAAGACATAACAGCGCTCTTTTGCAATTTTGACCTATGTCTTTACGATAGGAGAATTTTCTTTTTTGAGAGCGAGTACCTTCAGTTTGCAGGCGCTGTGTATCATTCAAAAGGGGGCAGCGTCGACCAAAAGGGCCCGTTTAATATTGTTGATTATAGAAATATTCTTCCTATGTTTACTCATAAGGCCGGTCTGTGTAGCGGTATTACCAAAGAGCTGATAAGAGAGATGAATAGAGTATATGGCATTATGATCGATGGTGCTGATAAGTTTATAGACCGCAAGATGCCGGCTCTGGTTTTTGAGGACAAAAAGGAAAAAATCAGGGTTTTATGCGATGACATCGCAAAAGCCAATGGCTATACTTTAGTTTTTTGCGAGCTACCCGAAACCTTTAGTTCTTTGACTAAGGAACTTAATGACAGGGGTAGTAAGGTTACCTCTATTTTTAGCGACTCTGAGCTTGTAGACTTCTTTAGCCGTACGGGAAAGGAAAAACCGGTGGGCTTGGTTAGGGGCATGGTAAGGTTTGACACTCCCGATGCAATAAGCGAAAATGACGTAACGGTTGTTTTGGCAGAGCATTATCTATTCTTGCACCACCATACGAAGATAAGGATTTTGTGCAATGAGAGGTTAAATTGCAAGTCCGCGCCTAAGCTGTATTTTTCCCTCGATGATGAGATGGCCAGAATATATACAGAAGAAGGAAATTTTACCCCGACGTTTAAACTAATGAAGTTTACTGAGAAAAGGTACAGAAAACAATTGGTTCGCAAATGGATAGCGCAGCGTATTCTCAAGAAGGTTTATCGCATGCGCAGGTTTTTATGGAATGAAAACTGCCCGGTTTTAACCACGGTTTTTTTCTCTGCACCCCAGAAAAAATCCAAGAGCGCTAAGCATTCAAAAGATATACGCAAATCCCTTTCCTCTCTCTGTTTTTGCGGCAGCGGAAAAAAATTCAAAGATTGCCATGGAAAATAAATCCAATAAGCAAAGTCTATAAATACGAATAAACTGACCGTGGAAATTTTTATAACGTATAAAAATCAATTTTCCCTTCCAGACGATGTTTTAATCGACAGCGGGGATATCGGCGTATCCGATTTCTCAAAAATAGTAGACATCTTTACCGGCAACAGGGGAAGGGCCTGTAATTTGGTTGGCAATGAGCCGTTGCTTCACGACAATCTTGAAAAATTATTGGCAATCGCCAAAAAGAGCCAAGCGCCACTTTTTTTAGAAACAGCTAATCATGACAGCGAGAGATTGAACAAAATAGTGGCTACATACAATCCCATCGTAAGGCATAAAATTTATCATCCAAGCGTTTATCCTGAGGATGCAAGAAGCAGAATGCTGGATAAACTTTCTGCCCTGATAGAGGGAAATAACGCTCATTATGAAGCGTTGCTTATAGTACATGATATTTCTCTCGATTACGAAATTTTCTCCCCAATACTGAAAAAAGGCACTTTTAACAGGTTCCATATTGAAATTCTACCGGAAGCATTCGGCAAAGGTTGTAATAATATTGGTCGGCTGAGGGAGGCCACATACAGTTTTGTTGGCTTGATAAACCAAGTTTTTCGGGAGGGTTTGAAGGTAACCCTCGGATGCTGTGTGGTCCCATGCATCTTCTCAGATGAGAGTTACGGGATTTTATCCAAAATGGGAATATTCCCGGAGAGTTGCGTACCCTACTTTGGCGTATTGCCGGATTTGCGTATTTACCATTGCCGTGCGCTGATTCAAGGCGCCAGGGATAAATTGACAGATTTTAAGGATTTTACACAGGTTATGGAAAGTTTGCTGGATACTTATAAAGACAGCCAGTGGGAGCGCTGCATATTTCAGGAATGTTAGCAGTGCGTTTGTTCGTTAGGTAAGGTGTGTATGCGTGGATGCCTGGCGCTTAAATAAAAAGAACTTTTATATATGAAGATCACTCTAGGCTTAGACAATGCTGATGGCCCCCAGAATATAAGGGATTTTGTGAAAGCAGGCGCAGATGAGTTCTTCGCCGGCCTTGTTCCTCCCGATTGGCATAACAGATACGGATGGGAGGTTAGTTTAAACAGAAGGGAGTTTGGACCCCAGAACCAGTTTACCGAATACGACCAGCTAAAAGAGGTTATATCTACCGTCCACGATCAGAAAAAAGAGATATTTATTACCTTGAATGCCCATCAGTTTAGCAGCGAGCAGCTACCTGTCATCAAGGACATAACCTTATCCCTGGAGAAGCTCAATCCCGATGGTTATATTGTTGTTGACCCTGCTCTTATGATTACCATGAGGGATTGGGGCATACAACGCCCTCTGCACCTAAGCACAGGAAGCGCCTGTTATAACAGTAAAACCATACGCTACTTTTGTGAAACAATAGGTATAAAGCGCGTTATTCTACCGAGGAAGTTAAGCCTTAAGGAGATGGGTAGACTGATAAAGGAATGTGAAGACATAAATGTTGAGTTCGAGGCTATGGCTATTCATTACAGGTGTTATTTTAATGATGAGTACTGTTTTACTTGGCACTCGGGAGATATGCATAATTTTTGTTTTTACATCGCACCGCGCCAGAAGTACACAGATAAACTTTTCCCCAGCGGATGGAAGAAAGAGCTCGAGAAAATCCTGGATAATCCGGATAGTCAGCTTGAGAGAGGTAGTATTCTTGATGAATTTATTAAGCAAAGTGAAACATCCTTTGATGCGGGTCACAAAAAGATGCATGGCACTTCTTCTGATAATAAAGGCGATATATCCAGAATTATGGAGAAAGGTTTGCACTATAGCCTAGCCTCAAGATTATTCCAGAATTGCGGATTATGCGCTGTTCCTCAGCTGAAAAAGATGGGAGTAACTTTTCTTAAATTACCCATAAGGGGAGAGCCTGATAAGAAAAACAGATTTTTGCAGATAATGCAAAAGTTGCTTGAACATCCAGATCCCAGCCGTGAATTCTGTCAAAGTTTAATAGACAGCCCGGCCTTCTGCCTGGAGCAGGGCAGGTGTTATTATGATTTTGGAACGACCAGTTAGTTTAACCGGATAATTAGTAAGAAAGAAAATAGCGCATGAAGATCACTCTAGGCTTAGACAATGCTGATGGCCCCCAGAATATAAGGGATTTTGTGAAAGCAGGCGCAGATGAGTTCTTCGCCGGCCTTGTTCCTCCCGATTGGCATAACAGATACGGATGGGAGGTTAGTTTAAACAGAAGGGAGTTTGGACCCCAGAACCAGTTTACCGAATACGACCAGCTAAAAGAGGTTATATCTACCGTCCACGATCAGAAAAAAGAGATATTTATTACCTTGAATGCCCATCAGTTTAGCAGCGAGCAGCTACCTGTCATCAAGGACATAACCTTATCCCTGGAGAAGCTCAATCCCGATGGTTATATTGTTGTTGACCCTGCTCTTATGATTACCATGAGGGATTGGGGCATACAACGCCCTCTGCACCTAAGCACAGGAAGCGCCTGTTATAACAGTAAAACCATACGCTACTTTTGTGAAACAATAGGTATAAAGCGCGTTATTCTACCGAGGAAGTTAAGCCTTAAGGAGATGGGTAGACTGATAAAGGAATGTGAAGACATAAATGTTGAGTTCGAGGCTATGGCTATTCATTACAGGTGTTATTTTAATGATGAGTACTGTTTTACTTGGCACTCGGGAGATATGCATAATTTTTGTTTTTACATCGCACCGCGCCAGAAGTACACAGATAAACTTTTCCCCAGCGGATGGAAGAAAGAGCTCGAGAAAATCCTGGATAATCCGGATAGTCAGTTTGAGAGGGGAAGCCTGCTTAATGATTTTGTCAGAATGAGGCTTTCTTATCCTGAGGATATTGAAGAATGCAATGGGCAAGAGGAGCAGCCGGCAGCGAAGATAAAGGGTATGCATCCGAGATTGGCCTATTTGTCCTATTTAATATGCGGGCTCTGCGCTATAAAGGAACTAAAGAAAATGGGTGTTTTTGTTTTGAAGATTCCTGTGCGCGGGAAGCGTTATGATAAAAAGGAGGACATTGAAATAATGCGAAAGGTGCTTGAACACCCAAATCCCAGCCGCGAATTCTGCCAGAGCTTTATAAACAGTCCGGGGTTTTGCTCAGGGCCCGGCAGATGTTATTATTATTTGGAGTCCAGCTAAAATTTGACATGAAAATTACTGTAGGTCTTGATGGTTCTGATAACCCTAAAGGTGTATTAGATCTTTCCCGTGGAGGAGCGGATGAGTTCTTTGCAGGGTTTATTCCGCATGAATGGTACAGCCGTTACGGGTGGGAAGTAAGCTTAAGCAGAAGAGAAAACGGGGCAGAGTATGTATTTACCGATTACAAGCAGCTTGGCGAGGTCATTTCTGCAGTTCACGACCAAGGTAAAAGCATATATATAGCGCTTAATTACCACCAATATGTCAACGAGCAACTGCCACTTATTAAAAGCATAGTTCAAAATGTTGAGAAATTCAATCCGGATGGCTATATTATAGCTGATCTGGCTATGATGCTTACCTTGAGGGAATGGGGGATACGACGCCCTTTAAATCTGAGCACAGGAGCTGCTAATTTTAATAGTGAGAGCATAAGGTATTTTAATGATAAGGTGGGGGTAAGCCGCGTTGTGATTCCAAGAAAAATGAGCCTGGAGGAGATGGGGCTGTTAATTGAGAAATGCAAAGACTTAAGCGTTGAGTTTGAGGTCATGGTTATTCACTACAGGTGTTTTTTTAACGACGAGTATTGCCTTAGCTGGCATTCGGGAAATTGCAATAGCCTGTGCTGCTATTTTATGGAAACTTTGAAACACTCGCAGAAACTATTCCCGCATTCATGGAAACAGATTCTGGAAGAGGCTCTCAATGATTCTGAAGCTCAGTTCAAAGAGGGAAGTCCGCTTGACAAATTTATTAAATACACATATAGTATCTCCAATGATGAAATGGTCTATCCGAGGACAAGAGATGAGCATCGGGAGGATGGTCTGCATTTTTATTTAGCATCACAGTTATTTAAGAGTTGCGGTTTATGCGCCATAGGGCAGTTGAAAGATATGGGGGTATCCGTTCTTAAGGTTCCGCTTCGCGGAGAGCATATGACGAAGAAGAAAATATTGCAGATCGTACGCAAGGTGCTTGACAGCCCAAGTCCCAGTCGTAAATTCTGTAGAGATCTGATAGACAGCCCCGCATTTTGCTCGGATTCTATCAACTGTTACTATTATTTAGGAGGCTAAAAGGTATTTAAGAATGGAGCTTGCTGTTTATTTTCCGAATATCGATTCTCTGGATAACATAGAGGAAACCCTTCGCCTTATTGATTATCGCGACAAGCCATTTCGCATAATTCAGGCTTTCTTTGGAGATGTTGATTGCTCAGAGTATTACAGCCATCTTACGGCGCTCGAACATTTGAAGAGTAATGTATCGGAGAATCTCGAGTTTTCGCGCCTTTATTTTGGCCAGGAGTTCTGTGAATATTTAATTCCTTCTTTAGGGGAACTGCAGAAGGCCTATTATTTTAGCCAGCAGCTAGGATGGGATTTTACATATGTAACGGGTTATTTGACCGAGCATGGCTTAGAGAAAACTAAAGAGAACCTCGAATTTCTTTCCAAAGAAGGAAAGGACATTGAAGTAGTGGCTAATGAGTGGGGTTTGCTCTCCGTGCTTCATAAGACATATCCTTCGCTAAAGCCGGTTTTGGGTAGGATGCTTATTAAACAGAAGAGAATGGCGCGCTTTACATCCAGCGCATTTCCAATAAATATGAGGGGCATCGATGTTCCCATTGAGGAAATAGGGAAGAACCAGCAGAGCGCTCTTCGCAACCTGAATTTATCGATACCTGTATACCGCGAAGAATTAAAGCGATTAGGCGTGGAACGGGCGGAACTTGACATTGTTCCGCAAGGCGTCAACCTGGAACCTAAATTGTGGGGTATTGCTTTCAGCTGCTATTATCCGTGGGCGTATGTAACATGTGGGCGCAATTGTTCTACCGCAGCGACCGTAGATTCTGCTCGGGAGTATGTGGTTGTTGATAAACCGTGCCCGAGGCCATGCCGGAAAATTAACAGGTCATCTAACGCCGGCCAATTCAACACATTCATTTTTCAAAGAGGTAATGGAGTTTTCGCTTTTGCCAATAAATATGCCCGTCCCTACCTGGAAGGTGAAGTTCCGGTAGACAGATTGATATTTGAGCCCTACATCCCTATCTGAGAAATTGGAATTATTTTTTGTTTGCTTATTGCATTTCAAAATGTTACAGAAAAATCTTTTTAGTGATAAGAACATATCCTTTTGTTTTTAAAGTGTCTTTTTGAAATTTCTAACATATTCCTCTTCCCGTACAATTTTTTTAATTAAATGTTGACAATCTATTTGCTATGCTTTAATATTATTAAGGTATATCAAATGTATACAGAAACAACCAAGATACTTCTATGACTATTATCGGTTGCACGATAAAATAATTAGATACTATTTCGCACAAGAGAGGAAACTATGGACAAAAAAACGGTTAAATTTTTTACACCCCAGGAGGTTGCAGATAAGCTTCGTATTTCGAAGCAGACGTTGGGAAGGTACGAGAGGAAAAGTATATTTCCCAAGCCACGTCGCAATACCATTAATAAATGGCGGGTGTATACAGAAAAAGACCTGCAGAAGTTACAAAGAATTCTACGGGTTGAATAGATGGGAAGCAATGTAACCTTTGCGATATGCTTGTGCTTAATATATATGGTGTGCAGCAGTGCGATTTTTCATAATGAGGGAGGTTTTATCAGCCTGTGCTTTGCCGATGAAGAAGCTTTGTCCAATGAAGCTCTGGTAGAGGATGGTGGTTCTTCTGGTGATATACTCGAAAGTGCCGCGCAGGAGGTTAAGAAAAGCAAAAATCCGTTCTTAACTGATGATGAAGTTGATTATTATGATTCTATAAAAGGAAGAAAAAGAGTGAAAAAACTTGAGAAAGAAATCCCCGAAGGATTGGAGCTTACTGCAATATTCAACCTATCGTCCGAGACGCTGGCAGTTATAAATGGAGAGGTTTTAAAAAAGGGGGATTATATTACAGATAAGAAGGTGGTTGAGGTTTTATCCGAGCAGGTTACGCTAGAGGATGATTTTAAGCAGTACATATTGGAGATGAAAAACCCGGCTTCTCAGCAGTACGGCACGTTTGATGAGACATTATTGAAGCGGCAGAACCGATCAAGGCAATGAATAAGATATTTATAAAAATATTGGTAAGTTTGTTTTTAGTATGTGGTTGTGTTTTTCCAAATAACCCGGGATGGGTATATGCGCAGGCAGGGTCCATGGATACGGGTGCTCCGCCTGATGATATGCAGGATATGCCGATGTCTGACGACGGGGCAATGGGCGCTCCTGGCGCTGCTTTGCCTGGGCAGACTGGCCAGGCTGTCTTGACAGGACCCATATTGGACATCAAGGAACGCGAGCCGGCGGCAGAGGGAGAATCCTCCCGCTACAGGATAGAATTAAGGGATGTGGAGTTAAGGGATTTTTTTAGAGTCGTTGCCTATCAATATGACCTTAATCTGTTTATTGATAATGCCATTCAGGGCACCATAACGGCCAGTTTCAGCGATGTTACACTGGATGAGGCCCTTAATGCTATACTTGAGTCCAATAACCTGATTATGCAGAATAAGGGCGGTATTTATCGGGTGACGCGAAACCTCCAGTCGAGAGTGTTCGTTCTTAAGCATTTGGATGCAAACACCCTTTTGGCATCTACAGATTCTGAAGGGACCGATACGAGCCTTGATACGTCTGATACAGGCGGCTCCTCACAGTTTAGCGATATATTTAGTTTACTTTCTTCGGCCGGCAGTATTTTGCAGGGTCAACAGCCCAATTCAATAATGGTTATTGACTACCCTCCGAACGTAGAAAGGATAAATGAATTTTTGAATATGGCTGACCAGCGCATGGTGAGCAAGGTTTTTAGGCTGAATTTTTTGAATGCCGCTGAGGTTGTCGGACGAGCAGCATCGTCTACCATATCCGGAGGAAGCTCTGATACTTCTGACACAGAAGATACCGAGGATGCCGGAGATGATACAACAGATACAACAGATACCTCTGATACCGAATCAGATACAACATCCAGCTCCGCAACGCACAGCACTATTACCGAGCTGCTTTCAAGCGCCGGGAGGGTTCTTTATGGCGAGCAGCCGAATTCGATCTTGGTGATTGATTATCAGGATAATATTGACAGGATAGAGGAATATCTGAGTATTGCAGATGTGGCAGCCCAGGAGGTGTTGATTGAAGCGCGCGTTGTAGAGGTGAGCCTGGAGGGGCAGCATGCCCTTGGCATAAACTGGGATTTGCTTACCAGGAAGCAGGATGAGATTAAAATAGGACAGTTTAAAGTTCAGACTCCCCTAACACAGAATATAGATTATAAATCCACGACCGAGCCCGGAGGAACGGCTGATGAAACGGCATTTTCATTTGAAATATGGAATAAAAACCTACATACCATTATAAGCCTGCTGGCTAATTCTTTGGATACTAACCTTCTGTCCGCCCCGAGCATAGCCACCCTGAATAACCACGCGGCAAAGATAGAGGTTGTTAAAAGGCTCCCCTGGGCAGAGCCGGATGTCAACACGGTTGAAATAGGCGATGATACATACTATTCCATTACATGGGAGATTAATTTTGAGAACGAAGGGATAACCCTCGAGGTATTGCCCACCATTGCCCCTGACGGTAGGATTATTATGAGCGTTATCCCCGAGGTAAGTCAACACGTAGATGATTATCCGCTGGAGGTTACCTATGGAACGCAGACCGTGGATTACACTGTGCCAATAATTGATACACGAAGGGCAGAAACGAAGGTTATTGTTGAAAACGGACAGACATTGATAATAGGCGGACTTATTAAGAGTGAAGTTGTGAAAGCTGTTACAAAGCTGCCTATTGTTGGAGATCTACCGATAATTGGCTCATATTTTTCAAGCCAGAAGACGAGCGAGGAAAAGATAGAGCTGTTGATACTTCTTTCCCCAACCATTATAGACAGGAGCGAGTATGCCCGCGCAGCCAGAGAGGAAAAGTACGGCTTGGGCAAATGGTATACCAAGGAGCGTAGGCGCCATGACCGTACCGTTACCGCAAGGGATGTGCTGGATAATAAAAGGAAGAGGCGGCGCGAAATGAAATATGAAGAGAAAAACGTGGATAATGCCGTGACAGATGCCATGGAAGAGGCAAGGGGGAAGATATCTGCTAAGATGGAAATTGAGACCCTGAAGGATAAATACAAAGAGCTTGAAAAGAAAAGAAAAGAGTTTGAAAAACAGGTAAAAGCCCAACAAAGAGGTATTAATTCTCTCAACCGTGAGTATGGTAAACTTGCCGAAAAAAGAATGAGGCTTCAACAGGAAATACTTAACCTTCAAGGTGTTATAAAACCGGCTCCAAGCCAATAAATACAACATAGAATGAAACTTTTCAGCTTTTACAGGATATTGTTTCTAATTATTATATTTTCCATTTACTGCCCGCTTGGGATCTGTCGTATATCAGCTGAGGAATTGGACGAGGAGCTTATTAAGCTGAAGGAGGCGGTTTATGAGACTGAGAGTCAGATAGAAGGTTTTGAGATCGTCAGAGAGGATTTGAAGGAGAAGCTGAGAAAGTTGGAGCAAGGTATAAAATACGAGAACAGGAATATTAGATCTTTAGAAGCAGAAAAAGCCTATTGGAAGAAAAAGGCGCAAAAAGCCAAGCAGAAGCGCATTTCCAGAGGTACTGCAAATGCAAAAAAAGAGGCGGTTAAGAAGGCACGCCAGAAACTTAATACCAGAGAGACTCTTATACATGAGACCCTTGGAGAGCTTAGAAAGAAGTAGGTGTTTCAGAAAGTTTCATAAAAATAGTGATTTTGGGGATTTTATATGAATGATGAAAAATTAATTAAGAAGTTGGTTGATAGAAAGATGATCGCTGAGGATGATGTCAAAGGGCTCAAGGAAGAGCTGGTCAATTCAAAAAAACCTCTTAAAGAGCTGCTGCTTAAAAAAGGCATTGTTAACGAGGAGCAGTACAAATTGGTTTTGTCTGAAATCGAGGGATTTGTAGACTTGGATTTATCCAGCCAAATTATAGATCCGGAGGTGCTTACCCTTCTGCCTGAGACCTTGAGCCGAAAGTATAACTGCATACCTATTTTTATGGAAGATGGCGTTTTGTCGATAGCAATGGCGGACCCGCATGATATTTATATTATTGACGCCATAAAACAAAAGACAAATTGCGAGTTAAACATTTTTAAGGCTTCGCAGCTGGACATTGAAAGGGCAATCGATCAGCATTATGGAACCAGCGGGACGCTGCAAGATGTTATTTCCGGCATAGATGAAGAAAGATTTAAAAAAGGAGATGAAGCAGAAAGCAATTCTATTGTCACAATCACGGATTTGATGATTGTGCAGGCGCTCAAGGAGAGGGCAAGCGATATCCATATTGAGCCTGAATATACATATTGCCGTATCCGTTTTCGCATTGATGGGATTTTGTATACCAAGTATGTGATACCCAAGTTCTTGCAGCCAGCTCTGGTATCGAGGATAAAGGTTGCTTCGTTGATGGATATATCCGAACATCGCATTCCGCAGGACGGCCGTATTCAGATGAAAATAGGGGAGAAGGAAATAGATATAAGGGTGTCCGTGCAGCCTACATTTTTTGGAGAAAACATAGTTATGCGTATTTTAGATAAGTCGAGCATAGCAAAGATAACATTCGATAAACTTGGTTTTCAGGATAAAACGCTTGAAG
>CAZOIE010000007.1:0-12679 GCA_964579905.1 uncultured Planctomycetia bacterium | reverse complement strand
GGTATCTGCATAATTATATGCATCGAAGCTTATTATATCCGTCTTTGTGGAGGCTATTATAGACCAGTCTGTATTACCGCAACAATGCACCCCTGCGATACCCCCTTCTGAATGTATGGCACCTATTATCTCGTTAATATTATCGATAACCTTATCCTTCTTGATATTCACATAAGCTGACCCAATAGAGGTAAGATACGGCTCATCCAAAAATATAACAACCTCCTTGGATAGTTCCTTAAGGAACCTAATCTGCCACCTTGCTTTTGAGGCGATCAGCTTAAGTGCCGCATCAAGAACCATTTCATTATAGTATACAGATTGTTTGTTCTGATCGCATACTGTAAGTGCAAAGCTGGCAGGACCAACCACATGACCCTTGACATACTCACAATCCTTTGCCCCTGATTCAGGAAGCCTTCTTTTAAATTCAAATAAGCCGTTTGCATAATTTTCGCTTATGGAAAAATAATCCAGGTCTTCTTCCAGATACTTTGTATAAAAAATCTCCAGTTTCTGCTCAAAGTCCTCACTCGTATCTATGAAAATCTTCTTATTCTCAGGATCAACGACAGCACCAGGCATATTTTCAGAAATCTGAGCATACATATTTTCATAATAGGACCTCTTTGGAAGCTGGGGCCAGAATGGTAGTTCCCTAAATTGGCTAAGTGAAATATCGACCGCATCATGGGCTTTAGTATGCGGCATGCTCCCTATGCTGGCTGCAATAAGATTTGGAGTAAAACTCATATGTGTTAACCTCCGAAATAATTTCTACTTAATATTCCTTGCAAGAAAATGTGCCAAGCGTTCAAGCTCTATGGATAAATCTATATTTAATAACTCAACGCTCTTTGGAACGCTAGGTCTTATAGGAGTAAAGTTCAATATTGCCTTAACGCCATATTTAACAAGCAGGTTTATGACGACTTGAGCTGAATCGATACCTACGGTAACAATAGCCATCTTTATCGACAATTTGCTTACGAGTTCTTTTAACTTGGCAATATCATATACCTGTATAGCGGCTATTGATTTTTCTATTTTTTTAGGGTCATTATCAAAAGCGGCAACAATCTTAAAACCTTGCTCTCTAAAGCCTTTATAAGAAAGTAGCGCTCGGCCAAGGTTTCCAACACCAATTAAGGCAACATTCCACTCTTTATCAATACCTAATATCTTAAGAATCTCATCTTTTAATATCTCTATGCTGTACCCTTTACCGGGAACTCCAAATTGGCCAAAATATCCAAGATCCCTTCTTATCTGAGCAGCCCCAAATCCGGTTAACCTTGACATCTCGCTTGAGGAGATTACATCTTTTTTTCTGGATTCAAGAAGGGCTCTATAATAAAAGGAAAGTCTTTTAATGGTTGCGTTTGGAATATGGACCTTCATCAAAAATAACGATTAAATCTTATTAAAGTGAGACAACTTCTTTTACTTGAGGAAGTCTTTCTTTTAGGCGTTTTTCTATGCCCATCTTGAGCGTCATCTGGCTCATAGGACATGAGCCGCATGCTCCTTTTAAGCGAACCTTTATTGTACCATCTTCAGTTGCCTCGACAAGCTCAACATCCCCACCATCTGCTTGAAGTGCAGGTCTTATCTCTTCACTAATAATCTTCTCAACATCATCTTTAAACATTTCTACCTCCAATTTACGTTGATTATAATCCTGCCTCATCAAGTATAATAGGCACTTTATCTGCCCAACCAAGTGGCATAATATGTATACCTTGACAAAGACCTTTTAATTCTTTCACAAGTTCCACAGTAATCTCTATGGCGGTCTTTACCTTGTCTGTGGTCTTTTGTAACCTATCTATTAGATTATCCGGCACACAAACACCCGCAACATTCGCATTCATAAATTTTGCCATGCCGGCAGATTTAGGAATAACAACACCGGCCAGTATCGGAACATTCATATGTTTTACCTTATCCATAAAGTTTGCGAATTTTTCTGGTTCATATACCGCTTGGGTTTGAAAAAACCTTGCACCCGCCTTAACCTTTTTCTCCATCTTTATAAGCTGTGGCTCAAGAGGCTCAGCACCAGGGTTCACTACAGCACCCAAGTAAAATTCCGGCTTTCCTTCAAGTGGCTTTCCGGAAAGGTCATTCCCACCCTCAAGTGTCTTAGCTGCTTCGAGCAACTGTACGGAATCTAGGTCAAATACAGGCTTTGATTCCGGATGATCCCCTAATGTGGTAAAATCACCTGTTAAACAAAGAACATTTTTTATTCCAAATACCGAAGCACTTAATAAATCGGATTGAAGCGCAAGACGATTCCTGTCTCTGCAGGTAACTTGGAATACAGGCTCTATCTCTTTATCTAGCAATAGTTTAGAAACCACGAGCGAGCCTGCCTTCATTACGGAGCTCTGAAGATCGGTCACATTAATAACGGTCACCTTACCCTTCATAATCTCTGCTTCATGAACACACTCGCCAACACTCACCCCCTTAGGGGGAGCAATCTCACCAGATATTACAAACTCACCCTTCTCTAAAGCATTCTGTAATCTACTCATTCTCTTTCCTTTTTTATTTTGCCTCACTCATAAGGCGCTTATGTGGTTTAATCTGCTTAGAATGATCTTTTGGTTTTTGCATATTAAGAAGATAATCCAAATTTCCCTGCTCCTTTAAGCTCTCATATATAAGTGCCCATGCACAATCACGTTCCTTGTCCACCTCGCATTTACCCTGACTTACGCCGCCACAGGGACCGTTCAGCAACCCCTTTGGACACCTGGTAACAGGGCAGATTGTTTCCACATCTGAGAGAATACATTCCCCGCAACCAGAACAAAATTCATAGAAATCACCCTTTTTATCGGTAGCTCCCATGAACATTGTATCGCATCCGATCTTAACAGGTTTCTTAAAACGAGAGTTTGCCTTTACGGATTGAGCTCCCAACCCGCATGCCATAACCAGGATTGCATCGCTGGCCTCTACCGCCTTTTTGTTTTTTGCAAGATTTATCAGGACCTGCGGTGCAACGCAAGGCGCATCAGGTATACAGTATCCCGTAACAGACTTACCTTGCGACTCCAGTTCTTTCTTTGCCTCAAGTAGCTCCTCTTCTCCCCCTGTCTTACAGGTGGTTGAGCACTCACCGCAGCCGACAAGGAATACATTCTTTGCCTTGCCTACAGCCTTCAAAACCTCTTCTAATTTCTTCTTCTGAGTAATTATCATATTAACCTCCGATCAGTGGGATTTGGATAATAACACAAAAATTTGAATGTGTCAAAAACTTTGAGCCTACTTAATTTTCTTACAGGAGCCCCTTTCAATAATTCTGGTGGAGAGAACCCTTTTTACAGCAGCTTCCTTTCCCTCTATAAGATTTATTAGAATAGCGCAGGCCTCCCTTGCCATCTCATATATGGGCTGATGAACCGTGGTAATAGGAATTTCCGATATCGTACTAAACGGACTATTATCAAAACCTGCAACGGAGATATCATCAGGTATTCTTATATTATGATTTCGTAAGACATTGACCACCTCATATGCCATCTCATCACTGGCGGCAAATATAGCGGTAGGCCTTTCATCAAACTTCAATAGCTCTTCCGTTGCGGACCTCGCAGATTCCTTGGTCCAATTTCCCATCAGCATATACTTCTCATGATCTTTGATATTACTTGCTTCCAATACCTCCTTAAAACCAAAAAACCTACCTCTAGCAGACTGATTCTTAAGATCGCCTGTTATCATCGCTATCTTAGTATGGCCCAAGTCGATAAGATATTTGATAATCTCCTTTGTCCCACTCTTATTATCTATCGCCACATAACTTATATCAGGATCCTGTGCAAAATTATTCATAACCACAAAGGGGACTCCCTCCGATTTTAATCTACCAATAAGCGTCTCATTTGAATCTACATCAGCAAATAAAACACCAGCGGCCTGAGATATGTTAAGCATGTTATCATATGTGCTTGAATCCATATTTGAAAAACTTGTAGCACGCAGCAACAAATCGAAATTATGCTTCTCTACAATATAGCTAATGCCCTTTATTATCTCAATGGCATAAAAAGTATGAAGCATATCTTCAAACTTAGGAATAAGTAATCCTATGGTATTTATCTTGGATCCGGCAAGCTGTTGCGCAGCTACGTTTGGTTTATACTTAAGCTCCTTTATGGCATCGAGCACCCTTAGGCGATTCCTCTCCTTTACCGTTTTAATATTATTAATCACACGAGACACTGTGGTCGTTGAAACACCTGCAAGCTTCGCCACATCAGATATGGTAACTTTGTCCATTTTTTACCTCGTTTTTTTTCCCTTGAGGGAGATTAAAAATAAATTTTCAGCTTCTGAAAACCAGACTTTAGGTCTCCGGTTATCTTAACCATACGGTTATTATAATTAAACCTTGCTCTTTTTACATCAAGGCTTATAGTCTTTGGTCTTTTACACTCTATAACCATTTCAAAATTCTTGGTAGCAATCTCGGAATAAAGTGTCAACTCTAAGCAACCTGTTTTCTTTAAAAACTTATATAATTCGCATGTTGAATAAACTACCCTTGCATTCTCCTTCCCTACTAAAGGTACATTTACCGGAAGAAAGACACCCGATCTTTTTGCAAGCTTAATCTTCTTATTTTTTCCAAAAGTTACTATCCTGTTTTTAAAACGAATCTTCCTATTTAAGACAATTTCCTTTTCGAAATCATCAAAATTAAAAATGTTAAGGAACCCGAGATCATCATTCTTTCTTAAAACAGTATAAACCCCTGTATCACCCATATCAAAGGAGGGCTTTGCGTTCAGCTTGCTTAAAAGGCACTTTGCAGTATCTATATGGTAATCAAATATATGATGCAGGCTAAAACCGGATAACAGTAACCTGCCCTTGCCCAACCTCTTGATAGCACCACAACATGCACCCTCATAGCTTTTTGCAAAGGGTGAAGATTGTTTCATCTTAAATGTAACTACCTTATTTGCTGTATACACATCACTTACCTTCTTCTTATCTTGCAAAAATATAATATCGCTCTCGGATACCTTAATGTCATTTATCCCAAACTCCTTAATAAACAGGTCTTCCTTTTTAAAAGAGAGGTTCTGTTTCGGTATCTCTGCTGAAATTATGAGGCTGCCACCTAATCTTACATACTCAACCAACTTGGCCTGTGTCCTTCTGTCCATAAAATCAAGCGAAAATATCCATATGAGTTTTCTTTTTTTAAGGATTTCTATTGGTTCTTCTTCAAGATCGAAAAGATCAAATTTATATCCTGACAACAAGACAAGTCTCAATATACCATCAAAGCACAGATAATCCCTTTTTGAAGTAACTGCATCTATCAAAAGACCTTTCATGTACTCGGTAGCATAGTACGGCTGATAAAACCCCATGGATACGTTATCGTATACCTTCTTGGTTTTTTCCAATAGATGACCAAAGTTTTTTAGAAAAAGGCCCAATCTTGAAATCCCTTCAAGGTGAGGCTTGAAGTTTCCATCAGAATCTATAGGCGCCTGCCATTCATTATATGTACCTCTGAAGGCCATATTTAGAAGGTTCTTACCCCCGCAAAATACATAGCCGTTTATTCCATTAAGCCCATCGGCAACTGAAAGTTTAAGAGAAAGTTCAACATCCTTAGGATAAAGCCTCGGTCTATCTTGGAAACTTCCAAACTGCGCCTCAGCACATATTCGTGGGGAGTTAGATGAGGATACCGTCTTCAGCGCCTCATTCATTATGATGAGAT
Source organism: uncultured Planctomycetia bacterium (assembly GCA_964579905.1). Lineage (GTDB taxonomy): Bacteria > Omnitrophota > Gorgyraeia > VGKN01 > VGKN01 > CAZOIE01. The sequence continues at coordinate 6,918 of CAZOIE010000007.1, read as the reverse complement.
CATGGAAATTTTCAAAGTCACATCTGCGCACTTGATATGCACCACCAAATATCACATTCTCGCTTCTGTCCTTAAAATTCCTGAACATGGTTGTCGTGGTTATGCCTTGATAGCCCCTACCGCAAATATCAAAATCCATAAATTGGGGTATGTTTGCTACCTTGGGCAGTTCTATTTTGTACTCCTTTAGCTTATTACCAAGCACGTTGTAATACCTTGAAAGATAATCTCTGTGAAAATACGCCCTATCAAGGTGTATTAAAAAATCTCTTTCAGTAACATCCAAACCTGGTTGGTTAATGCTGGAAAACGATTTAAACCTTGTCCCATACCTTTTATTTAACAAATTGATATTCTTAAACCTTTTCTTTAGATAGTCCTGATAAAACCTTGTTGTGCTTTTATTGTAGTCCGGTTGTTTAAGCAACCAGTTAAGCATGCCAATTTCATTGCATAGTTGTACCAATATAATAGGTCCACCATTTTTTATCTGGTACTTTTCTATGATGGGAAGCACCCTATCGTACCAACTCATAACGAATCTCTGGTAGGCCGGATTAAGGTATGAGCTGAGAGCCGATTTTGGATTAGTGTTATCTATTCTCTTGAGAACTGCATTGGGATATTTCTTTACCAGCCATTGCGGAATTCCTTCATGTATTAGCTCTGCATTAGATATAGGCCCTATCCTTGCGAAGAAATAAAACCCAAGTTTTTTCAAGGTCTCCAGAAACTCTATAACATTGGCCTGGGGATTCTTCTTTCCTGTAAAATCAAAAATCCCCTCCCTACTTTCATGCCAACACCACGGTATGTAAGAGGCTATCGTATTAAGATTTGCCTTCTTTGCTTTTAATAATCTATCCTTCCAGGCTGCTTTCTTTATTCTAAAATACTGAACCTCACCTGAGTACATAAAAAAGGACTTACCGTTTAATATGAACTCGCCATCATGTAATCTAATAGATTTTTCCATATGACTTACCCCATCACCACCTTAACCCTGTGAACCTTATTCTCTTCCTGTGGTGTTATTAGGTTTGAGCGTTGGTACTTAGAGTTTATGGTTATACTTCTTACTCCATGCGATACATGTCTTGGATTCTCTACATCTATGAGGTATATGGCATTCCTGAAGAGCCTTCTTACCTTAAAGTGAGACCAGGTTCTTGGAATACATGGATCTATGAGAAGACCTTCGTATGTGGGTCTTATGCCTAGCATGTATTCTGTAAGTACCTTAAATAGCCAGGCGCTAGAGCCTGTGTACCAGGACCAACCACCCCTTCCGAAGTAGGGGGATTCTGGACCATCGGTGTTTCCTGGGAGCACGTAGGGCTCTGTTTTGTATAGATCTGGGTTGTTGTGAGACCTTAGTATTGGTGATAACTTGGTATAGAGCTCATAGGCATTGTCTGCCTTCTTTAGCATACATTCTGCCATTATGGCCCAACAGGCTGCATGGGTATATACACCACCGTTTTCCCTTACACCAGGGGCGTATCTGGTTACATAGCCTATTGAGGCGTCTGGTGTGGTGTAGGCAGGGTTAAACAATAGTGGGCCGTACTCTCTGTATAGGTATCTGCGAGCTGAGTCCATGGCTTTCTTGGCATGCTCACCGGTGGCAGAGCCTGAGATTATAGACCAGGTCTGAGCGTTTAGGAATATCTTACCTTCCTTACACTTCTTGGAACCAAGAGGAGAGCCATCATCCTTGGTTGCCCTCATAAAGTAGGTGCCATCCCAACCATGCTTGTTTATGGCTGTCTTTAGAGTCTTAGCTTTTTGGAGGTATCTATTGGCTCTTGTTTTATCCTTCCTTCTTTTAGATATTGAAGAAAATTCAAGAAGAATGCCATATAGATAATGCCCAAGCCAAATGCTTTCGCCTCGCCACGCATGCCCAACATTACTCAATCCATCGTTCCAGTCTCCCTCACCTATCAAGGGAAGACCTCTCTTACTAAACCTTGATAACACCTTGTCTATGGCCTTTATACAGTGAATATATAAACTCTTAGCTTGACCATCAACAAATTTCACCTTCTCATCTAGTATAGAATAATCGGCTGTCTCCCTAATGTAATTAAGTGTCAAAAAAACAAGCCAAAGGAGATCGTCGGTCATATTTGTCTTAGGGCCTATATCTAAAGTTGGATGCCACCAATGAAAAACTGCGCCATCTTTAAACTGGTGTTCTGCATGTAGGATAATCTGCTTTTTTGTAAGCTCGCTTTTAAGCGGGAGGAACACATTACTATCTTGAAGTTGATCACGAAAACCATAGGCACCGCTCTGTTGAAAATAAGCAGCCCTTGCCCAAATGCGGCATGATATTGCTTGATACTTGAACCAGGAATTTACAGAAAAATTCATATGCTCGTCGGGCGTTTCTACCTCAAGCCCCAAGAACATATCGCTCCAGAACTCCTCAACCTTTTCGAGTTCTGTTTGGGCATTAATAGGGTCTTTATACTTCCTTATTAAAGTTTCTATTTCCTTTTTATCCTTACTTATCCCAAGGGTAAAAATCATATCTTTTTCTTCGCCTGGAGCAAGCTCTATATCTACTTTTAACGATCCTATTGAATCATTCCACTCACCGCAAATATTTCGAAGACTGCCTTCTTCAACTGCCCTTGGACAATTTAAATCTCTTAAATTCCCCAAAAACGCTTCCTTATCGGCTTCAAATGCAGAGGGGGCTATACTTGATGAATGAAATCCTTCGCACGGAATATCGGCTACACCGGTGCTTATGAACTTTGGAACAAGCTGTTTTTTCTTCTTTGCATGAATATAGCCAAGGTTCTGATTATAGTCCGTACTGATAAATGTCTTTTGAAACTCTCTATGGGTATCTATACCTCCTCCGAGACACCACTCAAAATATGTAAATAGACTCAAATTGCGCGGCATATCTGATTCATTCTTCAGGGTCACATGCCATAACTCTAAAGGCTCATCTTTGGGGACAAATAACTTAATCTGAGCTTTTATTTCGTTTGTAACATTGGTTATCGTAGAATAACCTATTCCATGCCTTACTTCATAAAAACTATAAGGTACACATACCGGCTTATACCCTAAAGACCAAAAAGAATCATCTGTGTTATCTCGTATATAAACGTATTTACCATAATTATCTCTTACCAAATCCTGAATCCATGTAGTAACCCTGCTTAAATTAGAATTCTCTATCCAAGAATAACCGCTACCTGTCTGGGATACAATAATGTTATAGATAGAATTGGAGATTACATTAATCCATGGCCTGGGTGTAAGAGGATTAGTTACAACAAACTCACTACCATCGTTTGTGAAATAACCATATTTCGTCTTAAACTTCCCAGCTTTATTCGTATTCATCTTAACCTTACTATTAATCAATATCTCTTGCATTTATTGAGTTTTTTTAAGCATATCATCTATCTTAGGTGCAATCTTATTAACAGCATCCTCAACACTTTCGCTACCATTAAATACCAAATCAAATTCCTGTCCTATAAGCAGATCTCTAATCTCCCTCCATCTAGGATGGAATGGATCATATGTAACATATTGAACTGCTTCGTTTAACATCTTTTTATTTAGTGGTTTTTTTGAACTCTCCGCCCAATGTTCTCCATTTGCGATATCCTTTATAGCGGGCTGTGCAAGACCTGCCTCAGCAAGCATAACCTGAGCCTCCCTTCCCGCAAGACACTTAATAACCTCCCAACACTCTTTGGGGTGCTCTGTAGTCTTAAGAATGCTGTAGGCGGAACCCCCTGTTCCAAAACCTCTTACGGCTCCTGGCCCCTTTGGGAACATAGCAACATCCCAGTCAAAATCTTTTATCCTCCTTAGAATCGGTGTCTCCCAAATTCCAGAAGAAAACATAGCAAGCTTCTTTACCATGAAAAGTTGTTGCGCCCCCAAACCTAGATTTCCCAAATCAAGGGGCGCGGGTGCTACTTTATATTTGTGAATCAAGTCAACATAAAATTTTATCCCAGCGATTGTCTTCTGAGTGTTCAAAAAACATCTCTTGGGACTTTTAACATCATCTACAATACCTCCACCATTAGAATATACAAAATTCTCCCAAGCCCAGCCATAAAATCCATATTGAATAACCCTGCCATCCTCTATTTTGGTGAGTCGCTGAGCTTTGTCTAAGAACTCATACCAATCCCAGTTATCACTTGGATAAGATATGCCGGCCTCATCAAAAAGCTTTTTATTATAATACACACAGGCAAAAGGTGCTGTATCGCGTGGAATCCCATATACCTTTTCATCTACCGAGAATCTATCAATTACCTCAGGGAAAAAATCATCCAGTGTAAAATCTGGGTCAGCCTGGATAAACGGACTCATATCCAGTAGTATGTCCTTATAAAAAAAGCTTACAAAAAGATTGGTTTCAGCGCACAAAATGTCTGGTGGCGCTCCACCGGCTATACGGGTAAGAATCTTGCTTAGGTAACCTGGATATGGCGTATGCTCTAACCTCACCTTGATGCCTGGATGATTGACCTGCCATTTTGAAACAACACTTTTTATAATATCTATATCTTCAGGTGCCCCCCAAAACGCAACCTTTACTTCAACAGGCTTGGCTCCCCCTGGGGTCTTCTTGGAGCAGCCAAAGGTAAAAAACAGTATAGATGAAGACAAAAAAAGGATAAATACAAACTTTAAACCTTTTTTAGCTAGAATGGACGAAAAGAAATACAAGTTCTGCCGACTCACATTTACGTCTGCAGAACATGATAAAAGTGAATTCGAAATAAAACGCTTAAGCTTCAATAAGTTTTTAACTAACATAAAATATATTCCTATCTCCCTGCGGGGATGCCTATTCGGCTACCGTCGAAAAAGCGTTTTTCAAATATAGCATATAACTAAAAATTTGTCAAAATTTTTTTTGACTTTATATAACGTTTTAGAAACATCTAAGATTTATCTTCTTTTTATATTAAAAAGAAGACTATTTATAAAATATAGTTCTATAAAAAGATAGAGAAGTAAAATATGTTTTGTTGAATAATTATTCTTTCTTATGCTATACTAGTAGCAGTGGGCAATAGGACTATTATAAAAATAATAGGAATTACTGAAGTTCTAATAGGGCTATCTAGCTTTTTTGCTGCTATAATCTTCTCTTTTATGTTTATCTCAAAAAGGCCCTTAAACGTCTTCTTTTTCGTTATTATAGCAAGTGTAATCTCATATTCGATAGGTCTAGGGTTATTAGATTACAAAAACTGGGCAAGATTGCTCTTGGTATTCTTCTCAGGCTATATAATAGTTACGAAAATCCTGATGTTTCTAAACCTTCTCTATTTTAAGGGCGAAATAATCACCTTTATACCTATCGAATTAAAAAACACCATATCTATCATTTATCATGCCTTTGTCAAAATATATCTAACCAGGCCTTTCGTCAAAAAATACTTCCATTAAATAAAAAGAAGGCCTTATGATCAAAGCCTTCTTTTTATTTAAGTAGCGCTAACGGGATTTGAACCCGTGTCTTCACCGTGAGAGGGTGGTATCCTGGGCCAGGCTAGACGATAGCGCCATGAATTATTTTTCCTATCTTATATATTTCCAAGTAGTTATAAACCTAGATTAAAACTTTTATCTCTTTAGATGTTATATGTGCTTTTCTAGCTGCATCAATGACTGCTGCTGTACGACGAACCTGTTGGGGCTTAACAAGAAGATCCGCCTTTCTATTTAAAACGTTGTAGATATTTTCGTAAAAGGCGCTCCAGTTACCTTGTTCCATATCGGGGGTAAACTCTCTATCTCTAATCTCGGTCGATTCCGCCCTAACCTTCACAGGACCATCCCAATTGTCACACCTAATAGCCCCTTTTGAACCTAGAACATACCATCTGGGTAATAAATATCTGGAAACCTGACTTGTCTCTATCTGCGTTACAAGTCCGCTTTTAAACCTTAATATACATTTAAAGTAATCCTCAACCTCCTCTGACCACAAAACATTCCTCATATCGCACCAAACGCCTACAACCTTCTCATTTATCATGCAAAGCATCTGGTCGATAAGATGAGAACCCATATCATAAAGAACACCTCCGCCATAAAGACTCTTATAGCGCCAATAGGTATCAAACTCGGCTACTGCATAGCCCGCTAAAGAACCATGCCCTAAAACCCTTGACTCTATGGAAAATACCTCGCCTATTGCATCCTGCTCTAATAACTTCTTTACTGTTAGGAAATCAGAGTCCCATCTTCTTGAATGAGAAACACTCAGCATAACATTTTTCTTATTTGCCAGATTTATAATATCATCTGTATCCTTAAGACTTAAGGCCATTGGCTTTTCAATAACTATATTCTTTCCCGCCTTTATAGCCTCAAGCGCCAACTCCTTATGGGTATTCGAGGGTGCGGCAATAATAACTAAATCTATTCCTGATTTAAGAAAATCTTTATAGTCTGCGAAGCTTTTAAGCCCAAAACTCTCCTGGGCCACCTTTTGCCTTTTTGGTGTAATATCATAGGCGCAGAATAACTTAAACCCTTCTAATTTCTTAAGTATGGGTATATGAAAATCTTGTGCTATCCTTCCTACTCCGACAATTCCTACCTTTACCTTCACCTCTCACCTTCCTTTTTTATGGCTTAGGCCCATCCTCTATGTGGAATTACCATGGTGGCCTACCACAGGGTGCCTACTCGGCTACCTACTTGGGTTATAGCCCTAAGCCTTTTAGAAATTCTCTATTCATCTTTACTGATTCCTGAGGGGTCCTAGAGGTCTCATCAAGTTCACATACAAACCAACCGCTATAACCGCAAGATTCAATCTCTGATATAATATCTCTAAAATGTGGTGTAACGATACCCTCTCCAAGTTCCACAAATACCTTTCTGGTGGTATCGTAATCCTTT
>CAZOIE010000006.1:0-12753 GCA_964579905.1 uncultured Planctomycetia bacterium | reverse complement strand
ACGCGGTTTTACCCTACTTGAGGTTCTGATGGTTGTTATCATCATTGGTGTATTGGCAACCCTCGCAGTTCCTCAGTATACTAAGACCGTAGAGAAGGCCAGGGCATCTGAGGCCTACTCGAATTTGGGTACACTCAGAAAGGCAGAGTGGATATTCTACAATGATAGAACGCCACAGACCTTTACGACAGCCGTAGGAAGCCTTGATGTTGAGAACCCAAACTCGAATGCCAACAGGAATTTTAACTACACTGTTGGCGGTGTTAGCGCAACAGCATTTACAATATCTGCAGCAAGAGCATCAGGCACAAACTCAGGCGAAGTTATTACCATGAATCAAATCGGTACAACAGGCGGTAATTGGACACCGTAGTTTATTTATTGTAAATTTGAATGAGAAACCATGAAGGCGTAAGCTTCATAAGAAGTCGACATTCTTCTGGTGTTAATCTATTAGAGATTATAGTTGTAGTTATTATTATCCTGATCATAGCAGTCTTGGCCTTTCCACAGCTTACAAAACTTGTCGAGCAGGGGAAGGCCAAGGAGGCATGGGTAAATCTAGAACTTATTCGCACCGGTGAAAAGTTGTATTGGTTGGATAATGGTTACTACACAGGTAATGTTAACTCATTACGAATAGATAATCCTAATAGTGAAGCCGACAGGGCCTATGATTATTCCATCACATCCCCGGTATCACCGGGGGTAAGTACAAGTAATTTTACAGCTCGAGCCCGCAGAAGAAGCGGTTCATATAGCGGCAGAACATACTATATAGAATCACAAGGGGATATTACAGAATAGACCTATATATGTTTCCTAATTTATTTGAAAAAATAGAAAGAAACAATAAGTTATCTCCATCCTTAAATTATTCTATTGAAAAATCTTTCCAGATAAGCAGTTCCACATCAGAAATCCTAGCAAAATTTGTATAACTTTTATAAGTTATGGGAAAAAAGAAAAAGTTTAATTTATATATAAGTTCCATAAAGAAAAAGTCCTCTATTGAAGGATTTACCCTTCTTGAGGTAATTATCATAATGGTAATTGTAGTGGTTCTTGTTATCTTGGCGTTTCCACAATATGTAAAGACCGTTGAAAGGACAAGGGCCAAAGAGGCAGAGGTAATACTTCGCACTATCTATGCTGCCGAGAAGATGTACAAGTACGATTATAATATTTTTACACCTGCTATGAGTGACATAACATGGGTGTATATCGAAGACCCAAATCAAAATACAAACAGGGGTTTTGATTACACAGTTCCCTCAGCAGGCTCAAGTAACTTTACAGCAAGAGCAACCAGAAGGGGTGGCCCAAACTCTGGAGAAACAATAATAATAGATGAAACAGGAACTGTTAATGATTCCGGCTTCAGCCCATAAGTTAAAACCTAAATGAAAATAGAGGTTACTATTATGAATACAAGGAATAATTTATTTTTTTATAGAAATATAACGAGAACAGGGTTTACGCTAATAGAAATAATAATAACCGCTGTTGTCATAGGAATATTGGCTGCAATCATGATACCTCAATATACCAAGTATGTTGAAGCGGCCAGGGGCGAGCAAGCAAGACTTATGCTTAAGTCGATAAGGGCAGCCCAGAAGATATACAGGTCGGATAACGGTAGATACACAAGGCATTTTAGTGATCTAGCTGATCATATGACCAATCCTAACTCAGACCCAAACAGGGCTTTTCGATATAGGATAAGGATGGCCACTTCTACAAGGTTTACTGCAAGAGCAATAAGGCTTTCAGGTAAGAACAGAAATGAGCGTATGGAGATAAATCATAACGGTACATTTAATCCATCTGGCGGTGATTCTTGGAGTCCTTAAAAGGACAAGCCCTTAATAAAGGAATTAAAGAATATATAATAGTGTCAAATAACCATTATAAGGAGGTCTCATAAAATGAAAATGCTACGAAACAAAATTCGTTTATATAAAGAGTTGGTTAGAAACGTTGTTATTGTATGCGCCTTTTTGGCGGTTAGCATATCATTCGCTGATGATGTAACGTTGACTACCTACTATCCGGCACCGTACGGCGAATATACAAAGCTTGAAACGGGTGAGATAGACTTTGCTACTACTGTAAGTGGCTCATGGTCAGCATCTGGCAATCCCCAGATAGTAAATGGTACAGGAGGTACTCCAAGTTTTAGAATATATGGAAAGCGAAGCGGAAGCTATACAGATGAAACCGTCGAGATATACGACAGTATACTAACAATGGCCGATGTTCATGTAACCGATAACCTAACCGTTCGAAACAGAATTGGTATAGGCAGCAGTTTTTCCTTTAGCTCGGGCCCTTCCTATCCTATACATGGACCGAACGATTCACGGCTTACCAGTGGTGGACAGTGGATAAATGGCTCTGATGTTTCTATTAAAACAAATATTACCGATTTAAGATACGGTTTAAATGAGATATTGGAATTATCCCCCAGAGAATATGATATGATAGTTGATGGTTCCCATCATGTTGGGCTTGTGGCGCAGGAGGTAGAAAGAGTAATTCCAGAAGTGGTATCAGGAGAGGATGGCAAAAAAGGGCTTTCGTACGATAATCTTGTCGCGGTTCTAGTTAAGGCCATTCAACAACAGCAGGTCCAAATAAACACATTAAAAGAAGAAATTGAAACTCTAAGAAACCGTTAATTTTTAATAGTAACTGAAGGGAGGATAGAATGTTGACACTATTTTATACAATCGCAATAGTAAGTGGTTTTTTTGGGATTATACTGCTTATAGCCCCAAAGCTTTATGCATCGATTGCAAAGAATCTTAGCAAGACGGTTGTATCAATAGAGAGTGTTAATCCTAAGCTAAAGGCTGTTATGGGAATTTTATTGATAATTGTAAGCATCTTGACATTCTACATAATTCACCTGCAGACTCAGACCGGCTTAATGTAGTTTTTATTCAATAAGGTAGTTAGCTATTATTTACATTATTTTACAGTAAATAATAGAAGAGCCCTATCAAAGGACTTTTTATATAGCCGAGTAGGTCTTCGACCGAGTAGGCATCCTGTGGATAGGGCTTTTTTATATTTGACATTATTAAATTAATTGTTATACTTTATCAATATATATTTAAAAGACTTAATCTTAGTAATAAGATAACATAATGAGAGGTTTATTATGAGAAGTGATGCTATTAAGAAGGGTTTTGAAAAAGCTCCTCATAGGGCGCTTTTGTTCTCGACGGGATTGTCCAAAAAAAGTTTACCAAAGCCATTTATCGGTGTTGCATCTAGTTTTACCGATATAATCCCCGGCCATACCCATATGAGAAGCCTTGAACGCAAGATAGAGAATGGTGTTTATTCCGGTGGGGGGGTGCCGTTTTTATTCGGCATTCCTGGTATATGCGATGGGCTTGCAATGGGTCATAGTGGCATGAGGTATTCGCTTTCATCAAGAGAGTTAATAGCGGATATGATAGAGAGCATTGTGAATGCCCATTCTTTAGACGGCCTTGTTTGCCTTACGAACTGCGATAAGATAACTCCTGGAATGCTTATGGCTATTGCAAGGCTAAATATTCCCGCAATCGTGGTTACGGCAGGTCCAATGGTATCCGGAAGATACAAGATGAAGAAACTCTCGTTTGTCAGGGATACCTTTGAGGCCATGGGCCGTTTTAAAAAGGGAGAGATCACGAAGAAGGAACTTGATTCATTAGAGGAATGTGCATGCCCTGGTCCTGGTTCATGCCAGGGGCTGTATACAGCGAATACAATGAGCTGTTTAACCGAGGCTATGGGTATGTCTCTTACAGGTTGTGCGACAGGTCTTGCAATCTCGGCCAAGAAGGAACGTATTGCATTTGAGAGCGGCGAAAGAATTGTGGAGCTTGTTAAGGATAAGGTAAGCTCAAAAAAGATTATGAATGCTAAGGCGTTGGAAAACGCTATCAGGGTTGATATGGCCTTGGGAGGTTCTACGAATACCATTTTACATATAAGCGCCATTGCAAATGAACTTGGAATAAAGCTTTCACTTGATACCTTTGATAAGATAAGCACGACAACGCCGCATATATCAAATATCAGGCCCGGTGGCGAATATTTCATGGAGGATCTTGAGTATGCAGGTGGCATACCGGCTGTTTTTAAAAGGCTTAAACCACTTTTAAATGATATAGAGACCATTAGCGGTATGAGTGTTTATGATATAGCACGTAAAAGTGCAATATTGGATGAGAATGTAATAAGACCTCTAAAGAATCCATACCATCCTGAGGGTGGAATTGCTATTCTTAAGGGAAACCTTGCTCCCTTGGGTGCTGTTGTAAAGCAGAGTGCCGTAAGTGAAAAAGCAATGGTATTTAAAGGAAAGGCAAGGGTGTTTAATACAGAGGAGGCTGCGCTCAGTGCTATAAATTCAGGTAAGATAAAAAAGAAGGATGTTATTGTAATTAGATATGAAGGGCCAAAGGGAGGTCCTGGAATGAGGGAGATGCTTGCTCCTACAGCAAGCCTTGTTGGGCTTGGGTTATCAGAGGATTGTGCCTTAATTACAGATGGCAGGTTTTCTGGCGGAACAAGAGGTCCGTGCATTGGACATGTATCACCTGAGGCTATGGAACAGGGTCCAATTGCCATTGTCAAAGATGGCGATAAGATCTTGATTGATATCCCAAATAGAAAACTCAATTTAAATATATCAAAACAAGAAATGAAAAAGAGGCTTTCGCGTCTTAGCCTACCGAAACCTAAGGTAACGAGTGGCTATCTTTCAAGATACGCGAAGCTTGTAAGTTCTGCTAACACAGGGGCGGTGTTTAACAAAGTATAGATATTTTTGAGGATAAAAATATGAAAATGAACGGTGCAAAGATTTTAGTAGAATCACTCTTAAAAGAGAATGTTGAGGTTATGTTTGGCTATCCTGGTGGTTCGGTGTTGCCTATATTCGATGAGTTGTATGATGCGCCACTTAGGTTTATATTGACGCGTCATGAACAGGCAGCTGCCCATGCAGCAGATGGGTATGCCAGGGCTACAGGAAAGGTGGGCGTGTGTATTGCAACAAGCGGACCTGGCGCAACAAATCTTACTACAGGTATTGCAAACGCCTATATGGATTCGATTCCTATGGTGGCAATAACAGGTCAGGTTAAGACATTCTTGATAGGTAATGATGCATTTCAAGAGGCTGATGTTACAGGTGTAACCAGGCCGATAACCAAGCATAATTACCTTGTTAAGGATATTAAGGACTTGGCCATTACAATCAAAGAGGCTTTTCATGTTGCTTCTACCGGAAGGCCGGGTCCTGTAGTGGTTGATCTACCCGTTGATATACAGATACAGGAAGCAGACTTTGTGTATCCAGAGGAAGTCAATATACCTGGTTATAAACCCACTCTTTTTGGACATCCAGGCCAGATAAAGAAGGCGGCCAATGCAATCACAAAAAGCAAGAAGCCTATTATATATGCAGGTGGTGGTGTTATTACATCGGATGCTCACCATGAATTGAAAGAATTAGCTGAGAAGATAAATGCCCCTGTTACAACTACTTTGATGGGTCTTGGAGGGTTTCCATCGGAGCATTTATTGTCTTTAGGTATGCTTGGTATGCATGGTACAGCCTATGCTAATTTTGCTGTTCAGAATTCAGACTTGATAATTGCGGTTGGCGCAAGGTTTGATGACCGTGTTACAGGTAGACTGGACAAGTTTGCTTCTTATGCAAAGATTGTACATATTGATATTGACCCTTCATCTATCAGTAAGAACGTTAAGGTAGATATTCCTATAGTAGGCGATGCTAAGAATGTATTGGGGCAGCTTTTAGAGGTGTTAAATAAGAAGCCAGATACAGCTCTGTGGCTTGAGGAGATCAGGCAGTGGAGGAAGAAACATCCATTAAGATATAAGTCCGATGGCAAGATAAAACCGCAGTATATTATTGAGCAGATTTGTGAGATTACAAACGGTGAAGCGCTTATTGCCACAGAGGTTGGTCAGAACCAGATGTGGGCAGCTCAGTGGTATAAGTATAATTATCCAAAGTCATGGTTTTCAAGCGGAGGGCTTGGAACTATGGGGTATGGATTTCCCGCAGCTATAGGTGCTAAGGTCGGAAGGCCAAAGAGTACTGTTTTTAATATAGCGGGGGATGGTTCCATACAGATGAACATTCAAGAGCTTGCAACGGCCGTCCACGATAAGATTCATGTTAAGGTAGCTATATTGAACAACGGTTACCTTGGTATGGTTAGGCAGTGGCAGGAGCTATTTTATAAAAAAAGATATTCCGCAACCCCAATAACCAATCCTGACTTTGTGAAATTGGCAGAGGCTTATGGTGCGGTTGGAATTAGGGTAACCAAAAAGGAAGAGGTGAAGTCTGCCATAAAGAAGGCTATTAAAGTCGATAACGTTGTGTTGCTCGATTTTCATATAGAAGAAGAAGAGAATGTATATCCAATGGTTCCTGCAGGTGAAGCTATAGACAGGATGATAGGAGGTATGGCTTAAACAATTCGCATATACTCATTGAGGAGAAAAAATGAAACATACGATTTCTATTTTAGTTGAGAACAAACCAGGTGTTTTAGCAAGGATTGCAGGTTTGTTTAGTGCGAGGGGTTTTAATATTGACTCCCTTGCAGTAGGTGAGACCGAAGATCCCAATATGTCCAGGATGACTATTATCGCCGATGCTGCTGATGAGAGGATACTTGAGCAGATAATAAAGCAGCTAAGAAAGCTTATTGATATAATCTCTGTTTCTGATTTAACAAAAAAGGGTTTTATAGAGAGGGAACTGGCCCTAATAAAGATCAATTATGAGTCGGCAGATAAAGCAAAGGTAGAAGGGTTACTAAAAAAGTATACTGCAAATGTCATTGATACCGGTAACAATAAGGCGATTATCGAGGTATGTTCAACCTCGAATGAGGTAAAGGAGCTGATGGAAAAACTAAAGCCTTTTGGAATCAAAGAGTTGATGCGCACCGGAAGAGTAGCAATGGCAAAATAAACCAACAAAAGGGAGATAAAAAATGGCAAAGGTTTACTATGATGATCAAGCTGATTTAAATCTTATAAAGGATAAAACTATTGCGATAATCGGTTACGGTATTCAAGGTCGTGGTCAAGCCCTGTGTCTTCGTGATTCAGGTTGCAAGGTTGTTGTATCGGAGCTTGCCGGCACACCTAATTACGATAAGGCAAAAGAGGATGGGTTTGAGCCACTGGAGGCAGCTCTTGCAGCCAAGAGTGCCGATATTATTCAGATATTAACCCAGGATCATATTCAGGCCAAGGTTTATAAGGAGAACATAAAACCAAACCTGAAGAAGGGAAATGCACTTTGCTTTTCACATGGGTTCAATATTCATTTTAAACAAATTAAGCCTCCGAAGAAGGTTGATGTATTCATGGTTGCACCAAAAGGGCCCGGAGCGCTTGTTAGAAAAATGTATGAAGAGGATAAGGGTGTGCCCTCCCTGGTTGCGGTATTTCAGGATGCAAGCGGAAATGCGCTTAATCTAGCTCTTGCCTATGCAAAGGCATTAAAAGCTACAAAGGCAGGTGTTATTGAGACAACGTTTGAAGAGGAAACGGAAACCGATCTTTTCGGTGAGCAGACGGTTCTCTGCGGCGGAGCTACCGAACTCATTAAAGCAGGGTTTGATACCTTAATAGAGGCAGGTTATCAACCGGAGATTGCATATTTTGAGGTTTTACACGAACTAAAGCTTATCACCGATTTGATACAGGAGCATGGTATAGCTGGCATGAGAAGAAAGGTATCCAACACCGCATGCTATGGTGATTTAACACGCGGAAGAAGGATAATTTCTGAGAAGACCCGAAAGGAAATGAAAAAGATCCTTAATGAAATCCAGAAGGGTAAGTTTGCTAGAGAATGGATCAAAGAAAACGAAGCAGGTAGGCCGGTTTTTAACAATCTGCTTAAAGAGGGAGATGAGCACAAAATCGAAGCTGTTGGTAAAAAGCTTCGCGAGATGATGCCTTGGATGAAATAACAAGTATGGAAAAGATTATATTTTTTGATACAACCTTAAGAGATGGAGAGCAATCACCTGGTGCAAGCCTTGAGCCACAAGAAAAGCTTGAGCTTGCCAGGCAGCTTGAGAGATTAAACGTCGATGTAATAGAAGCAGGGTTTCCTGTTGCATCCACCGGTGATTTTGAAGCGGTACGTCTTGTTTCCAAGGAACTTAAGAAAACAAGCGTTTGTGCTCTTTCACGTACCGTTAAAAAGGATATGGATGTGGCGCTGAAAGCACTTAAAACTGCTAAGCGTCCCAGGCTTCATGTGTTCTTGGCAACATCGAAGATTCACATGAAGTATAAATTAAAGAAGGCTGAGGATGAGATTTTAAGGTTGGCTATTGATGCTATAAAGTATGCAAGAAAGTATGTAAAGGATATAGAGTTTTCTCCAGAGGATGCTTCAAGGAGCGAGCTTGGTTTTTTATGCAGAGTTATTGAGCAGACTATAACGGCAGGTGCAAAAACCATAAATATTCCCGATACCGTTGGTTATGCTGTTCCCGAGGAATTCGGCAGCTTGATAGCAGCCATAAAAAACAATGTTCCAAATATAAACAAGGCCATAATAAGCGTACATTGTCATAATGACCTTGGTCTTGCTGTATCGAATTCACTTGCTGCTGTTAAGAATGGAGCTAGGCAAATTGAGTGCACCATAAATGGTATAGGCGAAAGGGCCGGTAATGCCTCCTTAGAGGAAATCGTAATGGCGCTTAAGACCAGGCAGGACTTTTTTGATTTTGCAACCGATATCAAGACAAAGCAGATATATAAAACAAGCAGGTTGACCTCAAAGCTTACAGGCCTTGTGGTACAGCCAAACAAGGCGATAGTTGGTCGCAATGCCTTTGCTCATGAGTCTGGCATACATCAAGATGGAGTTCTAAAAATGTGTACCACCTATGAGATAATGACCCCGGAGGAGATAGGTATAAGTGAAAGCAAGATAGTTCTTGGAAAACATTCCGGCAGGCATGCCTTTAAGGATAGATTGAAGAAGCTTGGATACAGTTTAAATAAAAAAGAGCTCGAGAAGGCTTTTAAGTTGTTCAAGGAGTTGGCGGATAAGAAAAAGTTTGTCTATGATGAGGATATTGAAGCAATCGTAGAGGATAAGCTTAAAGAGATCCCCAGAACCTGGAGGCTTATGTCCTTTGACATAGTTGCTGGAATGAATACAACGCCTACGGCAACCATAAAGCTTAAATCCAAGGATGGGACATACAGCAGGGAATCCTCTGGAGATGGGCCCGTTGATGCCAGTTATAAGGCTATAGAGAAAATAACCGGCATAAAGGGAGAGCTTTTGGATTATTCGATTAAGGCGGTTACCTCAGGTAAGGATGCACTTGGTGAGGTGACCATTCATGTTAGATCAAAGGGTAAGGTGGCAACAGGTAAGTCCGCCTCAACCGATGTCATAGAGGCTTCCATCAGGGCGTACATGAACGCTATAAATAAACTGATACCCAAACTGAAGTAATTTTATGGTAGACGGTAAAACAGGTATTTACGGGTTATTTGGCTTTCCGGTTACGCACAGCCTTTCCCCCGCTATGCACAATGTGGCATTTAATCAATTAAATATAAATGCCATATACCTACCTTTTGCGGTAGCCCCCGAAAAGCTAAAAGAGGCTGTTAATTCAATCAAAACATTTGGGATTCAGGGGGTGAATGTTACCGTTCCGCATAAGGAGAATATCATAAAGCATTTGGATAACCTGTCAGAGGATGCCTATATTATCCAAGCTGTTAATACAGTGGTTAATAAGGATGGCAAGCTAATGGGCCACAATACTGATGGATATGGGTTCATAAATTCCCTTATGGAAATGAAGTTTAATCCAAAGGATAAGTCATTTTTGATTGTTGGCTCAGGTGGCGCTGCGCGTGCTATAAGTATCAACGTTGCCAAGCACAGGGCCAAAGAAATTTTTATATGTGATGTCATAGAGGAGAAAGCCAAGAAGTTAAAAGATTATACGAAATCTGTATTCTCTAACTGCTACATAGAGGCGGTATCCCCAGAAGATTTAAAGGTTCTGAAAAATAGAATAGATATTCTTGTAAATGCAACACCGATTGGATTAAAGAAAGATGATCCGTTGGTGGTTGATAAACAGCTTTTGAAAAGAGATATATTCGTTTACGATCTTATCTATAATCCTGCCCAAACAAAGTTATTAGCCTTGGCAGAAAAGATGGGCCTTGCTTGTTCAAATGGACTTAACATGCTTTTATATCAGGGTGCTTTAAGTTTCAAATTATGGACAGGTAAAAATCCACCAGTCGCTGTTATGAAGAAAGCGTTACTGGACGCAATACCTTAAATTGAAGCTTTTTAAAACAATATTACATGGTGGAATTTCAATATGATAGGCGCCTGGGTATTTATCTTTGGTTTAGTTATAGGTAGTTTTCTTAATGTATGTATTCATAGAATCCCCCTTAATCAGAGCGTTGTAGTAAAACGTTCTTATTGCCCTCACTGCAAGAAAACCATACGCTGGTATGATAATATTCCGGTCTTTAGTTATGTCTTACTGCTTGGAAAATGTAGGCGTTGCAAGGGTAAGATATCGCCACGATATGCTATAGTTGAGATTTTAACGGCTCTAACACTTTTTTTCTTATTTAGCTCATTTGGCCTGGACATAAGGTTTTTCACATACAGCATTTTAGCCTGCAATCTTATTGTAATTAGCTTTATAGATCTTAAATTCAGAATAATTCCAGATGAGCTTTCAGTTGGCGGATTGATAGTTGGGTTGATTATAAGTGTTATATTTCCGTCGATGCATGGAGCTACCTCCCACCTTCGATCATTTTTTAGTTCCCTTTTAGGCATGGTTGTTGGAGGACTTATTATCTATCTACTTGGTTTATTAGGGAATTTTCTTTTTAAAAAGGAAAGCATGGGCGGTGGAGATATAAAGTTACTGGCTATGATAGGAGCATTTACCGGTTGGAAGCTTGTAATTCTGACATTCTTTATAGCACCTGTTTTTGGTTCGATAGTTGGCATTATCCTAAAGCTTAAAAAGAACGCAGAACTTATTCCTTATGCTCCGCATCTGTCTTTAGGGGCCCTTGTTTCCATATTTTACGGGAAAGTTATTTTATTATATTTGTTGGGCGTATATTAGTTTAGATAATTTACCCCGATAACGATTATCGGGATTTTCGAGGAGGTAGTTATGTTACGACTATTAACTGCTGGAGAATCACACGGTGAAGCCTTGGTTGCAATATTGGATGGCATGCCAAGTAATCTAAAGATATCGATTTCTTCTGTAAATGAGCACCTAAGAAAAAGGCAGCATTTTTATGGAAGAGGAAAGCGTATGGCAGTTGAAAAGGATACTGCTCGCTTGATATCGGGTGTGATAAAGGGTAAGACGACCGGAAGCCCAATTTCAATTATTATCAAGAACAAAGACTTCTCAATAAATAAATTACCTTTGGTAACTTCCCCAAGGCCGGGGCATGCCGATTTGGTAGGAGCCCTTAAATATAACTCAAAGGATATAAAGACTATACTTGAGCGTTCAAGTGCTAGAGAGACGGCTACGCGCGTTGGAGTTGGTGCTGTTTGTAGGGAGTTTTTATCCAATTTCAATGTAGATATCATAAGTTATGTTTTAGCGATAGGTGATGTGCAGGCAAGCATAAAAGGATCATTTAGTACCGTTAAATCGCTCATAAAGAAATCAGCGCTTAATTGTCCGGATAAGATTGCAGAGAAGAGGATGATAAAGGCTATTGATTCTGCAGGAAGAAATGGCGATACACTCGGGGGCTGTTTTGAGGTAATAATAAAAGGCGCGTGTCCTGGTATAGGTAGTTTTACGCAACCCGACAAGAGGCTTTCTGCTAGATTTGCAAGTGCACTAATGTCAATACCTGCCATTAAGGCTGTTGAAATAGGAGATGGGGTATCGGGCTCCAAGGATTTTGGTTCGCAAGTACACGATGAGATATTTTACAGCAAACAGAAGGGTTTCTTTAGGAAGACAAACCGCTCAGGTGGTATAGAGGGGGGGATGTCCACAGGTAACTTGATAGTGCTTCGTTGCTATATGAAGCCAATATCTACCTTAATGAATCCTTTAAACAGCGTTGATTTAATATCAAAAAAATCTAAGTCGGCTGAGATTATACGCTCTGATGTATGTGCGGTTTCATCAGCAGGCATTATTGCGGAATCGCAGGCTGCGTTTGTACTGGCAGATGCTTATTTAGAAAAATTTGGTTCTGATAGTATGGAAGAGGTTAAGAGGAACTATCAGGGCTATTTAAGGCAGGTAAAGAATTATTGATTTGTTTCTTGTCTAGGTATCGTGATCAGGAGGAGTTTGAGTTATGAAAAATGTTGTTTTGATTGGATTTATGGGTACCGGAAAGACTATTGCAGGCAAGGAGGTTGCCGATAGGCTCAGGTTTGAGTATGTCGATGTAGATGAGCTTATAGAAAAATCTGAAGATATGAAAATAACAGACATCTTCAAGAAATACGGTGAGGCCTATTTTAGAGAGAGGGAAAAAGAAAGTATTGTTAAGTTAAGGGATAGAGAGAATCTTGTTTTGGCAGCTGGCGGTGGAGTAGTATTGTTCCAGGAGAATATAGATAATTTAAAACATAGAGGTGTTATGATATGTCTTCGAGCAACAGCGGATGTTATATAC
>CAZOIE010000005.1:0-13065 GCA_964579905.1 uncultured Planctomycetia bacterium | reverse complement strand
CCATATCTCCCTCTAAGGGCTTAACAGAAATAGGAAGGTACTCGCCTCTTAACTTTTTCATTTTGTTAAATAACGCAAACATCAGATGCTTTTCAATTTTCCAAAGGCCTTTAAATTCGGGCTCAACGGTCATAAAGTCTATCTGTAAAATTTCTTCGACTGGACCATCAACCCGAACCTGATCCCTTATTATTTGGGCTTTTAAAGCACCTATCAATTTTCCTCTTCCATCGTAGGCACCAACAAGAATTGTATCTTCCGTTACCTCAATATCTCCTATATCAATACCCTTTTCCCTTTGAATAAGCTCACTTACCTTCTTCTTGGCCCCCTTCATACCTTCTTGAGCATATAAAGATGTAACTCTTCCATTTTTACCTACCGCATCTAATAAGTCGATGACATTATCTGCTTCTTGTCTTACTACTTCTTTATCATCTTTTACGGCCTTTAAACTTCTGTAATATTGATCTGCCAATTCAAATGCCTTCTTAAATGCTCCTTGGAACTCTGGAGAAATAGCATCAACTCTATCCTCATAATCATCAAGGGCATCTTTTATGCCCTGATTAAAGCTAATCGCCCTTGATAAATCGATAGCGGCGTTAGCTGCGAGAAAGATATTATTACTCTCTCGATCAAATTTCTCTAATTCTTGAACGATATCGTTCTCTAAAATCTCTGAGACGCGCGTAGTTAATGCTTCTCGTTTCGCCTCTCTTCCCTTTCTTACATCTTCAGCAAATTCACGCAATAATACCATTAAGTCATCTATAGGTTCAATCTGCCCGACTATCGGAAGGTATGCCTCTTCGAGCCTAGGTAGAACCTCTAATAGCTTATCAACACCCGTGCCATAAACCCCTTGTCCAGCTGCCTCCCAGGCAATCTTTGAAAAATTAAACAAGGCATCTGCCCTTTCTGCCAACAAGGTAAAACCTACAAATGTATCTACTACATGGACACTATAACCCCTTTCTCTAAAATATTCAGCTACTCCTTCTAAGGCGGGGGTGGTTACGTGAGATTTAATAATAATGTAGAGCTTATCCCTTTCCAGCATACCCTGCTCTTCAAGCAACCGAAGCTTCCAATAAGATAGGAATGCCCATGCATCGTTAGCGGTAAGGTGTAGTTTATCATCAAGTTCTGCGGCAAGAACCGTTTTAACCGCATCAATTATTTCAGGAGCATACCCTTTTTCTTTCATGGCTCTTTCTACAGCCTTAATTGTAGGAGCCTTCATATTGCCATGATCTGTTGCACCTGGATATTCCTCATCACTAAGAAGTGTTACCATGCCAGCTCTATCGCTATCAGGATCGGTCTGTCCAAAAAGATCCTGAGTATTAACCTTTTCAATAGCCAAGTCAAGATTAGAAAGATCATCCCCTGCTACCTGCAAAATGAACTCAGCTAGGTTGGTAGCACAAGCCTCTGGGTTTCCAGGATCAGGCATACCTGTTGTCCAGCCCTTTATAAATGCTAGAAAACGACCATCTACTTTATCAGTCTGTGACTTAACAGTCTCAGATATCAAATAACCCGCATCTTTTAGAAACTCAATCAAGCTCTCAGCATTATCACATGCTGCTCCTGAAAAAGCTGTAAATAGGAATTTGAAGCTTGCTCTTGCCTCTCTAAATTTGGCAGCAAAATCTGGATTTACCGCTTCCAAAGCAGCAAGGGGAGATCTACGTTTTAACTGTTTGTAGGTTTCTGTATAAAAATCTCTTCTTTTTGCTTTGAACTTTCCAGGATAGTTACTTCTACCAAGCCAAGTTAAATTCTCCTTATGCTCTTCTAGATAATCATCTGGTTTTATCTCGGGATCTGCCATGGCAAGATTTATATCGCTATATTCTATAAGGCTTCTAAAGGCCATGATTGTAGTTTGGAAATGCTCATTAACCTGAGACATAAGGTGTCCTACTACGAATTTAAAGCCATTGTAGTTTGGCTCGCTATGACTTGCCGATATTAAGAATCCAAAGATAGATCTAAATCGCTTGGCAGCAAGGGTTAATGAAGGCATACCAGATACATTCTCAAATAGATTCACACTTATTCCTGCATCCAGAAGATCTGCCGCCAAAATATGTGCCCAGTACTCTCCGTTTATACGACTGTCAAAAGAGAAGGTCATGCTATTCTTTTGCAAGTTTTCTTTAAATTCATCTGGAAGAGCGATAACAACCTTTTCTGATAAACCATCAAGGATCCTAGGCTGCTCATCTAAACCTGCCCTTTTATAGAGCTCACTGTAAGTCATCAAATCCTTAAGCGACACCTCAGTTGCATCACCATTAGATTCAACATAAGCCTGAAGAGCAGATGCCAAATGCTTAACCACCGCTGTCTGTTGAAGTAATACAACTACATTAATAATATTTGGACCAACCAATATAGATGCATGAGGATCTTGTGCAAATTCTTCTAATTCGAACAATAAAACCGAGGCAAATTCACTATTCACCGCCTGATTTCGTATTCCAGCTGTGCCAAACTTTCTCCATCCATTTCCAAACGCAAAGATTAAATCATCGCTTCTTCCCTCAAGCATTCCACGGATAATACCAATTCTTATACGCTCTGGCATATCCGGCACTGTTAACCACTCATCAATATAGCGCCTTGCCGCCTCTATCTTTTTCCTGGATGATTCCTTCTGATTACCTGCCTTAATTTCTGCTTCAATAAAGGCCTCCATAATATCTAGCGCCTCTTTTACTAGGGCCTTATATGCCTCGAGATTACCTTTCTCTAAATAATAGGCTGCAACATCTCTAGCTAGAGCAGATTTTGCTATCATTAATATATGCCATATCTCTCTTTGATCACGACTTAATTCTCCACTTATATAATTAAACTCCTTACTAAACGAGATTATACGCTCTTGAAGTTCCATATATTGCCCAGCTTCTGCCACATTAATAAGCTCTTTAAGTGTTGCCTTCGCTGTGCTGAGTTTACTATCAGTAATCGCATCATCAGAAACATATATATCAATTATCTCAGCTGCACCCATCTTACCATCAACGATCTCACGCACTATAACCTTTGGTACCTTAACCGGTATTCTAACCAAATCTAACGCCGCATCTGCAACTGCCTTAGTGAGCGATTTCACTGCTTCAATGAAACTTTTATGCCCCCGCTCAACCTCTCCTATTACATCCTGTAACCTTGAATTGGCCTCTTTAACGTTTGCCAACAATAGGCTAGATTTTACTGAAGCAGCATCACCTGCTCTTAGTCCATCTGGTTCTGTAATCAAACCAGGCGCAAGCTTACTCTTTTCTAATGTACTACCATATGCAACATTAGAAAATGTCGGTGACACTACTAAATTAAAGGAAATTATAACTGTAAATAAAATCATAGAAAACCGGTTATAACATCTAAACATATTGTCTCCTTTTGTTAAAAAAGGTTCCTATCAGCCCACTCATAAAAGGGTGGGCTGATAAGGTTAGAATTGCTTATTTTAACTTTGTTTAAATTCCAAGCCGTATAAGATCTGCTGCTTCCCAGTTCACTGGGCCCTGTACAACATTAACCAGGTAATCTACACCACTTTTAAGAACACTCTCAAGTAATCCCATTTCTTGCAGGAAGGCAACTGCTATTACACCTGCTTTTTTTGCCTGAATTATATCGTCAACATTAACCCCTATATATACTGATTGGTTAATTTCTGCTGCTTCCTTAGCAGTTATCTCAAGAATAGCGCTTCCTGTTTGTTCCTGGCTTACATTTCCAATAACATAGTGATTTTCAATGTGTTCTTCAGTAATTCCAGCTTCTCTAAGTGCTGCCAATGTCTCATCTTTATCTTCTTCTGTTAAAACAAACAGCTTTATATTATTTTCCCTTAATTTAGCAAGAATTACATCTGCACCTTCAATCAATGTATTGGTTTTTGTATCGACTAACACCCTTGGATCAAGGATAACTACCTCTGCACCATCTTGGATAGAAAGTTGTGAGGTATGTATCACCCTAGAAACATCAAGTAGAGATTTAACCTCATCTATAGATAGGTCTTTGCCAGCACTTGTTAAACCTCCAAGAATCCTCTCTGCAAAAGCTTTATAGCCAGCGGTAGGATAACTTCCATGCTTCTTAAGATTGTCAATATCACTCGCCTCACTTACTACATTAGTCAGTTTTCGGCTATCAGCATCATACGCTGATATTCCAACACCAAGAGCAACTTGTTTGCGAGTTGGTCTATCATTTTCATCTAGATTTTCAAAGTCAAATATATTAAGGATAAACCAGTCTCTATGCTCTATCTGTACAAGCTCTACATCTCTTAGGAATATATTACTAAGAGATGCTTGGATAGCCTCTGCATCTATATCCTCCACATCCTGGCTATATGCAGTACGAATCAAAGCATCAAATAAAGCCATTTCAGTATCAACCTGTGGCATTGTAAGCTCTTTTGCCTTTTCAGTAAGATCATAAGCAATTGAACCGCCTATCTTTCCATCACGTGCCTCAACAAATCCCTCTTCAACCAAAACAGCAAGTTCTCTTCTTTTAGTAGAAATGGAAAAATCAGGATCCTGCTCTTGCCATGCGTTTACGGTAAAGTAAGTATTCGGGAACAAATTCATAAGTGACTTAAGTCCTCTTGCTGCGTTACCTGTACCCATTACTTGTGCTCCACCAGTTGAATCTATTACAGTAACCAAATTCACAGCTCCCAACGCTTCTGCATACTGCATAAATACTTCCTTAACTGGTTTGCTAAGTTCTGCTTGTAGGTCTGCAGGCAGTGTTGGGTATATCTTGTTAAAATACTGGAGTGGTTTTAGACCATCAAGTAATGATAAATCGGTCTTTGGACCTAGACTCTTACCCTTTGCCCAGTTATCGAATAGCTTAGTATCACTAAGTTCTCTTTCTGAGAGTGGCTTACCCATAACTGCTAGGAATATTCTCTCAGCAAGATCTTTGCCTACTGGATGGGTACTCTCAAGCAAGGCATCGAATAAGGTAACCATATATACGGTAGCAACGTTGGCTTTGCCATATATGTGTCTACGCTCTCTGATTCCTTCGTATGGTATACCTGTTGTACCGTGCATTACAAGCTCCATAGTAGGCCTATCATTATCTGCACAGTATTCATCAACAGCTTCCTTCGTAGCTTCGCATTGTTCGATTGAACGTCTATTAGCTTCTTCATCAACCAGCTGTTCTATCCGCTGACCATCTTTATCATAGGCATGTCCGTGTATTGAACCAGTTTGAACAGCAAGAAGTCTGGTCGGTTCACTTACCTTAGCCAGTTTCTCCATACTCCATCCCTCAGTTACGGCAAGTTCCATAATCGCTTCAAAAAGCATACTTAAATATGTGGTAGCCTCTGCTGGGGTGGTTACCCTTGGACCTTCTGTTTCTGGATCAATCTCACCGATGTGGCCGGTTTCAACTTCTGCTGTATAGTTCTTACCTCTTGCCTTCATAACATCATACATAAACGCCAACATCTTAGCGCTTATATTGACGTTTGGTACCTGCTTTCTTTTGGTAGCTTCTACCTGTACCGCTATTATATCTTTTTCTTCTTCAAGCTCTGATAACTCTTGACTAAACAACTCTCTAGCTACGCCTCTTTCTGTAACCACATATCCTAATGCATCTTCCTCTTCTTCTTGGTAGGCTGCTGAGGAGGCATCTATCGCAAAGCTTGTTGCTCCTTGGTCTGCCCAGTCAATTATTGCCTGCTTACACTTGGCTTCTGCTTTTGCTATCTGCTCAGCTCTTGTTCCTGATTTCTTTGGGCTATATCCTATAGAACCATGATCAAGATGGAATCCTATCCTGTCACCCTTTACTCCATGTTTCTTCATAGCTCTTAGGGTTGCACTTACCATCTCTTCTGGAGAGCTTGCATATCCTGGCTCATCATTTGTGCCTGCCTCAGATAGTGCTAGCTCTAAAAGTATTATAGAGTCGGTATCCTTTACACCATCTATAAAGGCATCAACCATAAGTACTCTTGGATTAACCGCTTGAACTATTGCGTCTTGAGCCCTTGCAATCTCTATTAGCTCAATACCTGTACGACTGGGGATATGTTCTTGCGGGACATAGAAGTACTGTATATCCTTAAATCTGATATCCCTTCTAATTGTTTCATGTCTCTTGGCAAGAAGATCTAGTTCGCGTGTTGCTGTATCTGTATCTACGCCGAATTTCTCAGCATATTTAGTTGCTGTTATGTGGTCGGCTTCTGCAAGTAGCGCTCTTGTTTCGCTAAGACGATTGGCTCTTGCTAAAGGACTATTAATTTTTGCCAGACCCATCGATGCCAATAACCCTTCTTCGCTACCACCAACATTTCTTGCTATCACATTTTCTGTCATAGCCTCTAACTCACCATCTAATATCACTTCTACCAAAAAAAGTCTACCAAGCGTATCTGCTACAACAGAATTAATCTTAATTCCATCTTCGGTAACTTCAACACCATCTAATCCAGTCAACACATCTATTAAATCCCCTCTACCTTCGGTAATAAGACTCATTGCAAAGGCTCTGTTTGCAAATTCAGCAAACTGATCAGACTTAACAGGCTGAGCTGGATCAATAATACCTAAACCTTGTAATTCAGAATCTTCTTTTTTTAAGCGCCAATTTACCATGCTTTTTGATGAGCCTATGAGGGATTTTGAAGCATGAAAACCAATCTGTTGAGGATATGTCAGCTTTCCATTTATTAGAACAGCGCGTCCTCCAACGGTCATTGCCGACAAAAATGCCTCGTTTGCACCACTTCCTCCCATAACAATACCAAATTTTCTTCCTTTATGTTGCTGACCATAACCTGCCAAAACCCTTATAGGTAAATCACCATCATTAAATCTACCATCTTTCTCAGGTGATAAGACAAACTCAATATCATAACCTTGCTTCTTCATTTTTGCTAAATCTTTATGAAGGGGAGCATGACGAGTGCGCCCAAGTCCAATTACATATGCATCTGCACAAAAATCCTCTAACGACATGCCATATGAATCTGCTAATTTCTGAAGCAACTCTCTTGGACTCCCTGTTGGACCATATTTACTTCTTGTACTTCTATGGTCTTCAATTAAATTGTCAGGGGCGTTAAAAGTATTGGCAATAATATACTGGTCATGGCAAAATGGGATTCCTAAACTGGCTAATTCTTTTCCTGATAAATCCATTAATTTTCCAAGTTCCAAGACACCATCAGACATAAGTAAAGGAGAATTTAGTATTTGAGCAACTACCTCAATTGGCAACTCAGCTATTCCTGTGACCGCATAGCTACCTTTTTTAGCTTCAGCCAACGGAGTGGTACCTTCAATCGCATCAGCCCAAATTACAAGAATTCCATTTGCTGCTGCTTCAGCATTAATTACTTCTTTAACCGTTAAGGATGGGGCATTGTCGCGAGTCTTTCCTTCACTTCCGCCAATTATTACTGCCATGTCTAGAACGGTTGCAATTAGTTGTAAATTCTCTTGTAAATTTGCTACAGCACAACCATCAGCAGCCTTTTTATGAGTTTTTCCTGTTCCGATATAGTTAGAGGCCGCTATTGCAGCTTGAACAGATAATAACAAGCTGGCAATATCTACTTTATTGCCAAGCGGTAACTCTTCAGAGCGCTGGCCAGCTAATTGACGAACACTAAGACTCTTTGCTGTTAAACCATCTTTACCAAGAATTGAACTTTCTATCATAGAAGCTAAATCATCTCCCGGCGTCACAGTAATATCTTGAGTGGGTTCCTCTTGAGCAGGGTCAACATACTTTAAATTGACGATTGCATCATTTTGCCTTCCATCTGTAATGAATCGAGGAACAAGCTTACTTTTTGTCAACTTATCAGTGGTATTACCATAAGCAATATCTATAAATATTGGTGAAACCACTAAATTAAAAGACACTATTATAGTAACTAAAACAGCAAAAAACCTTTTGTAACCCTTAAACATTTAAACCTCCTGTTTTGTTAGAAAATGTTTAAATTCTTTATTATTCAATATAGTTTCTCTCCTATATTATTTTATACAAAAAAGTGAATCAAACCTGCTGATATAGCAAGAATACATGCACACATAGATAAACCGATTAAATCATATCTATCAAACATCAAATACCTCCTGTTTTGTTGCTTAAGTAAATTACATAATGTTTCTATATCACAATTCTTATTTACCATCATTATCCCTATGGTACAGGGTTATATTCCACATTTTAACCATTTCATTTATAGATTTAGCAAGAAGGTTACTGGTCTGCTTATCCATCTTCTCCAAGCCATTTTCAGTAATATCTTTCAATCTATTTTCAAACTCTTTATATCGTAATCTGTTCTTTGGATTTTTCATGGTAACCGCTACCTTTTTGACACAAAAAATTAACTTAAAGCTTTTTTGAACTTCCTCTCAGCTAACAATTTTAAATTCCAGTCTCTTACTATTCTTTCTATAGATTTCCTTAATAGATATGCAGATTCTTTATCTTCTTCTGTTGACCTTTCTAGGTTCAACCTAATCTCCTCATATCTATTACCTCTAATCTTCCTATTGAAATCACCCATCTTCTCAACAAGAAGACAAATAGCTACCTCATCATCCTTTTTACCAACATCTAACTGGCTTAAGTTTGTTAGCTTATTTTCAATCTTTTTGTCTTCCATTTCACACCTCAAATCCCTAATCCTTAGTCGGTAAGCGCTACCTTTTAAATTCAATTAAAAAAGTTTGAAGAAACAGTCAAAACAAAAACAACTGTCACATTGATACATACAGGTAGTACTTGCTCTAAAATCATCTCTTCCTCTTTTGTAGCAATTAAAATTCAAGTGTATTACTTAGCTCCTAAAATCTCTTTATATGCATTCAAACCTGCTGCATAATCCTCTGAAACTGGGTATTGACTCAGTACAAAGGTATTTACACCATCATCTTCTACACGCTCATCTTTAGACGTCCAACCATAAAGTAATTCAACAGCAATATGTAATATTCCTAAATTGGCAACGTATGACTCTTCGGGAACATCTACTATTAACTTCCTCGCATCTTCCTCTGATAGCCAACCTCCCTTATCTAGATAATCTCTACTGCCAACTGCAATTATATTGGACATATCATTATCGGCCCTGGCAATAACTGTTGCACGAAGAGAAGAAGTTAGTATTGCATATCCATCTCCCTCCATGCTCAATCCTGTTAATTCCATAAAGTCCCCTATGCTCTTTTCTACATCCTGCTCTGTCCAATCAATTACAACGGTTACCCTATCTTTTAATACTGCAAAAAGCTTTGCAAGGCTCTCCGTAAAACCAAAGGATTCTGCTATCATATGAGGTTGCAAAACAACAACCTTCCTAGCGTCTTTGTCGATTCCTTTAATCGTGGATTCTAACAAGTCATAATCATATCTTGTAGCATGATAATCATCTGTCAATTCACCACTCATAACACCCAGCATACCATCAACAGCCTTATGCAACTCATCAACCACCTCAGGCGTTTCTCTAGAAATTCTAAAAAAACTAGGATTATTTAATAACGGAATAGAAGCAAGTACATTATACTGAGTTTGCGTAAGCCCGCTTACTCTTGGATCAACCTTAAAGGAATGAGTAGATCCTCTTCCTTCACCAAACTGCTTTAATATTCCAGCTTTAACTAGGAAGCGGATTTCTCTGTCTGTTGTACTTCTATTACCTTCCTCTCCCAGGTGATCCTTCCACATTTCTGTTACTGTAAAGCGTTCTTTCCCCGTTTTATACTTTTCAATTTCCCAAATCTTATCAAGGACACGGCGTGGGATACCCGCACCTATTTCAAGTCTCTGCACACCAGCCATCTGCGTAAGATCTAGCAAACCTTCTCTACTCTCTGCAATAATCTGCGCTGCTCTTTCTTCAATAATACCACGCGGTATATCTAGAAGATCTATCGCCTTTCTCTCAGTACCAGCAGTATTTATCAAAGTTTCAGACATCTTCTCATCAACCAAAAACTTCATTAGATACATATCTACTGCATGCAGAGCACTACCATATGCATTTTCTAAGCTAATGCGCATATTTTCCATAGCAGCTTCAAATGGTTCCGTTTCAGTACCATAATATAAAACACTGTTAAAGAGAGTCCCAGATAAACGCTCAGTAATCTTTTCTGCTAAAAGCTTTGTATCTACCAAAGTCGCTAGAAGTTTTCCTCCCTTGCTATCTCCAAAATGTTCCAACACCATCTCTTCTGTTACATAACCCAATCTTTCAGCATTAGGTAATAAACGCAGGTCAACAATATCTGCTAAAACCTCAGCCGCTATTACTTTGTCGTTTTCGGTAGTTTCTGCAACTTGACATGAAG
The DNA here is from genome assembly GCA_964579905.1 of uncultured Planctomycetia bacterium. Classification (GTDB taxonomy): domain Bacteria; phylum Omnitrophota; class Gorgyraeia; order VGKN01; family VGKN01; genus CAZOIE01. The sequence goes on along the minus strand of CAZOIE010000005.1, from coordinate 2,683 downwards.
TATAACGACGCATTCCCTGTATGCTCTCTGCAACCTCTCGCGGCAGGCCATAAAACTCTCCTCTTTCCCTTATTCCGGTAGAGGAAATATCCATTGGCTGCTCAATCATCTCAAGCTTGACATACGCTAGCTCAGCAGCTGTATTAAACTCCCCTATCAATTTTTCTATTCCACTGTCTTCAATATCAAGCTCACCTAATCTTGACTGGGCTTCTCTTAAACTATTAAACCAACTATCCAAAATACTAACTTCTTCGCCATCTAAGTCCCAAAACTCTCTTGCATCATAATATCGATTAAACCATACCTTTGTATAATCTTCGCTATCAGGAGCATCTAAATAATCAAAGGCAAACTCAACTTCACGAAGACACTCTTCCACAAAATCCCATTGATGTGCTTTGCTAGCCTCTACCTTCACAGCCTCCGTCTCCTTCGCTTGCCAAGTTTCAATCCATTCACCTAGACCAGACCAAAACTCATTATCCTCCTCTTTCTGTAGCTGCTCTTTAACCATTTGGGTAAAGAAATTAATCATATATAATTTACATACCAATTCAAACGATTTCTCTCTTATTTTTCCCTGTTCTGTAGATAGGCTTGCATCACTTGCACGCTTGTTAAATCTAGCCTGCATACCAACGCCAACACCTAGCTTCAGTAACTCCATCTGAGTCAAGACTAGCTTAATAATAACATCGGTACGAATCTTATCTTCTTCTGATCTACCTACCACTTCCTTTCCATCAGGCCCATTCCAATAAGTCAGGAACATATGATCAAACCCAGCGATATATGTCCATTCTACATCGGATGAAACCTCCTTATTGGTCAAGATAAGCTTTGGATACACGGTCTCACCGTCAGCATCAAAAAATGGCCTGATTTCTCTTTGGAGCCTTAATTGACCGATAAATGGATTAAGCGCATCAAACAACCAGGCAGAATCCGCTTCTCTTATTGGAAGAGCGGTCAAATTAGGCTTAAGCTCAGGCTCACCGATATCCACCATAATTACTACTTGATCGTATCCATCAGCCAGCAATCTCAACACGACCCATACGTGTCCCCAGTGCCAGGGATCTCCTTTCATTGGAAGAAACGCAATCTTTGCCTTTCTATCCAGGTCTATCTTGGCATCATGAGTATCTTTATCTGATAAATTAAGCGTTACGGAATCCGGAACAAGATCGCCTTCTACCAGTCTACCTGATACAGTATCTAGACACTCAAATAACGGCTTGCAAATATCATTCTCTACCTCTTTAATCAATTCATCTCTATTTTCGTCAAACTGAGGATCCTCCATTATCCATGCATAATATGACACCAGTGAAAAAAGTGTATTAATGGTAAATTGCTGTCCGACCGGATCCTTATTTATATTATCTAACACGTCAAAAGGAACAATTTTCTGCAAAAACTCATACTTAGCAATATTTGCTTTTATTTGATCAAGGGATGCCATGTTGTTTAGAAGTGATGATGTAGTAGCGAATGCTTCCTTGTTTAATTCCCAATTCTTAACCCTGTCCCTTTGTACCTCTTGAGTAAGTATATTGTATGTATAAACCAGGGTATATGGTTTAACATTTCTTCTTTGATGATCCTTCCTATATTTAATCCAGATAACAGCGTCTCTATCATGCAAAACCTCAACTTCCCAACCTTCCTTGGCGGCGAGTATTCTTCGTTCAATCTCCAAGGCAAGTTCGGCTCTGGGTATTTCATTACCTCTTTCCTCAAGTATCTGATTAACTATTTCTCCAATAAGCTTTTTACCAACAAGAGACTCTAGCGCATTTGCTCTATCAGCTTGGGCATCTTGAATTAAATCATCTCCGGCAAGCGCTGGGACTAAATCGGTTTCTTTTTGGGCGGATAAATTAATAGGACTTATTAATATAGATGAAATGATAAAAATCTGGCAGGTTAATAGTGAGATAAATCGTACTCTTAAAGAGTTTTTGAACATAGCTGTTTTTCTCCTCTTTTTTTAGCTTGTCTACCTAAAAAACTACTATTATTACCAAACGCTCTCTACTTCTTCTTCCTCAAGGAGCTCCTCTATGGGAATCTCCTGATTCGTCATAACCGAGTAATACAAATCTTCATCGATGTTGGTTACGTTTGGTGATATTACTATATAGGAAATACCTTTATCTCTAAGTCTTTCAGTAAAACCCCTGGTATGATAACCACCGGCTATAAGCGCCGAAAGGTTCAGGCCGTCAAACTCCATCTTATCAATTGTGTTTCTTATTAAGGCCTCATCACGAACCAAGGCAAGTTCGTAAAACTCCTCTTCATCCTTGAGGCTTGAATCTATCAAGGATATATTAGGACTAAGTGAATACCTTATATTGTATTTTGGAGCTGTTTCCTCAAGGTACTCAACAAAGACTTGAGATTTAAATTCACTCTTATTTGCTTCATAATACTGCATCTCTTCATTGGACATGCTCATATCGAAGAACTTCTTTAAAAGACTTACATTCTTTGAGAGCTTGGCAAGTCTTTTCTGCTCATTAGTTGCAAGCAGTTCATCCCTTATCGTATCCTCTACACCGTCCAATTCGCTAAATAATAATACCTTATTAATTCTTTCTGTATAACCTACGTAATCTATGTAATGCTTCAAGTTTGAATAGGCGTCAAGGTCAGCATCATTCTCTATGGCTGG
>CAZOIE010000004.1:0-15417 GCA_964579905.1 uncultured Planctomycetia bacterium | reverse complement strand
AGCGCGGGCCTGAAAAGCCCGGCGTCCCCAGTGCAAGTCTGGGTCTCGGCACCATAGCTTTTTAAGGGTATCACATAACCCTTTAACAAATATAGTTTTTAAGCGTAATTACTTATTATTATAAGTGGTTACGCTTTTTTGTTTGTATTGAAGCTTATAGATAGGTTTATATGATTTTATTAAAAAGTGTCACAGTTTGTCACAGTTTGTCACAGGTGGAATATAAAGGAGTTGAATTAAGATGCAAGACGGTCATTCGGTCACATTGCAAGCAAAGCTTTATAGTGCTCTTGCTAGAGCCAATTTAACAAATGTTGAACAGGCTCTTTTAGAAATAATACTTGGTAATAAAGCAATACCTAGATGTAAAGAAGATGGTGGATGTGAGGATTTAAAAACTTGCAGGAGACCAGAAAGGAAAAGATGTAAGGGATGTTCATACCATACTTGTTTAAGCCTTCAACGCTATTTGTCTTGTGGGAAGAATCCCAGACTAACTTATGATGGTAAAGGACATCGCTACGAACAGCCTAACAGTTATCGTAAGAAGAAAAGAGTAGGGGGTAAATATTATCCTGATGGAGATGTAGTTAAATTTGCTAGGAATTGGGGAGAGTGGAGTATGAATTGGGGCAATAAGAAATTTAGCTCTAAAGAATTTGAGCTACTTACTGCTGAAGAAAAAGAAGAATTTAATGCTGTAGATGGTTTTAATAGGCATTTAGTCAGGTTAAAAAATGACCCAAAAGAAAGATGGTGGTATTGAGAAATGAGATTAACTAGACATCCTGAAATATGCTGGGCTTTCAACAGAGATGAGAATGAACCTGTGACTGAAGAAAGAATTAAACAGGTTTGGAAACGCCTAAAAAAGAAGCTAGAGACCGTTCTCACCTTAGAAAAAGGCAAAGACCCTCTGCATAAAAGATTAAGGGTTAAAGAAGTGGACTACTCTAGTTGGACTAGCACGAAAAACCATCTCTTCAATCCTTTGAGAGTGTCACAGGCACTTTATTATGACGATAAGATACGACAGTTAATTAAAGATATGAAAGATGAGACTGATAAAAAGGCTCTGACCATTTGGGCTATCGGAAGGAATAGGAGAATGACCCAAGAAGAGATGGCTAAATGCTTTGGTGTGAGTAGACCGAAGTTTAACAAAAGGATTAACCGATTAAAGAAGATGTATGGTTTAGAGGGGTAACAAAAGAAGGGGTCGTTTTACACCCTAGCTATATAAGTGAGGGGAAGTAATTCTTACTTGTATATATTAACAGACTTAATAGATAGGTGGTTTATATGGATGCTATGGAGAAATTAAAAGCAGTTTGGTTTGAAGAGACATTTAAGGGCAGGCTTCAGACTGTAGATGGTATTGCATTTCTAGTAGGGGTGCACCCTAACTCTATTCGTTCACTTATCTATAGAGGTGTTGTTAAACCAAGACTCAAGAAACACAACGGAATTAAAAAGTATATTTTCAATTCAGAAGATTTAGAAGCCATAATTCAACATTACGAAGGAGACGAAAATGCAGAAGAACGGTCAGAAGCAAGGCATAGTTAAGGTTTTCTTTGCGAGAAAAGGTTACGGTTTTATTGAGGATGGAGAGGGTAATAGCTATTTTATCCACTTCAAGAATATCAACATAGATGATGAGTATAAAATCCTTAATAAAAAGCAAAAGGTAAGGTTTACAGTTGGACACGATGAAAGAGGTAGGTTAAGGGCAGAGAATGTTACACCAGAGCCACCTGATTCAAGCTGGTTCAATGAATATATAAGTTCGGTTAATCAGAGAGAGGATGGGAAAGGATGAGTAGTTATGCTTCTATTGGATTATGCTTTGGAAGTAATCTGTTGTTGCGTTTGTGGCAGAGCGATAGATTCTTCAGAGGCACACGGTTTAGACAGTTTCCAGAACAAGGGAACTTGGTATTGCGGTCATTGTGCAGAGGAGATAGATTATGAAAATACTGGAAGAATCAATTAAATATCTTGAGAAAGGTTTTTCAGTTATACCAGTTAATAAGAATAACAAAAGACCATTCATCAGATGGGAAGAGTTCCAAAGAAGAAGACCTACTAAAGAGGAGCTCAACCAATGGTTTTTAAAGTTTCCGGATGCCAACATTGGTATTGTTACTGGGAAGATATCAGGTATTGCAGTAGTTGATTTTGATTCACAAGAGGCATTTGCAGATGCACAGATGAATGACAGAGTGCCTTTTACTCCTACAGTGAAGACAGGTAAGGGGTATCACCTCTATTGCACATATACTAATGGTGTTAGAAACTTCCAAAAGCGTGCAGGGTTAGCAGGTATTGATTTGAGGGCAGAGGGTGGGTATGTAGTAGCACCACCAAGTATGCATAACAACGGTGCACAGTATAGATGGTTAGATAAGATGTCTATAGACGACATATCATTAGCACCACTACCTGAATGGCTCATAGCGAACGATGTTTCCGAGAAAGCACCTATGAAAGACCTATACAAAGATGTAGGCGAGGGTGAAAGGAACTCAAGTCTTACAAGAGTAGTAGGTGGTTTGATTTATAATGGGTTATCTTTCAGGGAAGTGTTAGCTGTTGCTGACTATGTTAACTCTACATACAATCCACCAATGGATAAAAGAGAAGTATTTGGTATCGTTAAGAGCGTGTTCTACGCTGATGCAAAGAAACAGTCTGATGAAGAAAAGATTGATACACCGATTACATTAACAGAGTTCTTGAAGAAAGATATACCACCTATTGAGTTTTATATATCAGGCCTACTACCTAAAAAGGGCAAGGGTATGATTAGTGCTGATGCTAACTTGGGAAAGAGTATTCTCGTGCAGAACTTTGCTTTATGTATGGCAGGTGGGATTGATACCTTTATGAACGACTTTGAGATTCAACCGGCAAAGGTATTGTATCTTGATTTAGAAATGGGTGAGTCAGCATTAAAGGAACGCTTTCAAGTGATGTTGGAAAACAAAAGCATAGATACTGATAATCTTATTGTAAAACATATCCCTGCACTTGATTTAATGAATGAGAAGATGGTTGAGATGATAGGTGAATGGATAGAGGAGCTTAATATTGATGTTGTTATCTTTGACCCAATGAGTAATGCGTGGAGCGGTGATTTCTTGATTCAGAAAGAGGTAACTAAATTAACAAAGTCACTCAACAAACTAATAGATAGGTATAGTATTAGTATATTATGTATACATCATTGGAAGAAGAAAACGAAAGACCGAGTGGTAGGCAGTCACTTGGCTGTTGGTTCTTATGCACTTAATGCTTGGTTAGATAATCATATAGTATTAGATAGGAAACTACCTACTGTAGTTATATCAAGTGAGAAGAGCAGACATAGAAAACCCTTTCTACCGTTTATGGCTAAACTAGAAGATTCATTATGGTTTAAGTTTCTTCATAACTTTGAGAAGAAAGGTGATGATGAGCTTCTATTAAGGGTTTATGATGCTATGGGTGGTGGTGAGATACCTAGAACAGAGTTTGTAGACACTGCCAGAAAAGAGGCTAAATGTGGAAGGACTACTATTGAAAGAAGGATTAAGGAGTCAAGTGTCCTTATGTTTGAAGGTGAGAGAAGAAATCAGTTTGTAGTGAAGAAACCTACCAATAATCCTACCGAATAATCCCTTTGTTCATATGTTCAAAGTGGTGGTGAACGAATAATCAAATATAAAAATAGGCTATATGTTTATATGTTCAATGAGGGTTGAACAATGTTCAGTTCTAACAACACAACGCAGTAAGGATATATGCCCCTAAAGGCATATTCCTACTGCTGTATGTTGGTAAATATCTATATGTTCATTGTTCACTCTCTATATAGGTGAACATAGTTTGAACGAACATATAATGGTAAGGATTGGTAATGGGTTTTTGTCCAATCTGAATTTTAGATGGTTGGTTGTAGGGGAGTGTTAAATAAAAAAAGATGAAAAGACTAACTGAAAAACAACGGATGTGGGTCACAACATACATTCAAAACGGTTTTGATGCAGTCAATGCAGTGCAGATTGCATATCCAAGAATAAAAACAGATAATGCGAGGTGGCAAATGAGTCATAAGTTACGCAATAATGATGATGTAATGAAAGAGGTAAATACAAGAATGCAGTCAGTATTAGATAACCCTAAAGAAACAATAACATTAGTAGCTAATACACTATTAGATAAGTTTAAGGAACTATCTGTAAGGAAAGAAGTTACACCAAGAGATTTAGATGTCCTTAACAAGCTTGGTAGAACAATGCTACAGACTGCCGGTGCTATACAAGATAGAGATGTTCAAGCTGTTCAAATCAACTTTGGTGGACAAGAGCTAGAATCTATGGGTTTATATCAACTAGAGAAGCTAAGGGAAGAGATAGAGAAGAAGATAAACTCAAAGTGGTCTAATATTCAAGATAAGTATCCTTTACCGCCATTGCCTAATAAAGAGGGTAGTAATTAAACGACCGTTCAATCAGTATCCAAATTCACTACCAAACTAAAGGGAGAATAGTTAATTCATTAGCATTTTTATTCAGACCCTTTAATCATTATCCTCGTCAGCAAACAGCTCTAGAATGCTCTGTAAGACACGCAAGGTTTAAGACACTTAATATGGTTACCCGACGGTCGTCGTGGCTCTATGGCTGAATATGAGCGATTAAGGTATAAGGATGGGTAGGTATGTGAGATGCTTTTAACAGACAGGATAAAAAGTATTACTTGTAGGTGTATAGGGAGTGTATTTAAAAGAATTATTATTGAAAGGCACCAGACCTAGGCCTACCCCAATACCCCCTTAGCTATATATATAAACACACTCACTAAACTATAATATATTTTCAAAATCTCAGGTTAGCCAAATCAAATTTTCTACGCTATAGAATTTTCAAAAACTCGTGTAGCGAGGGTTGAAGCAACTTTTATTTACAAAAACCGCCCAAAGAATCAGGAGAGCATAGAGAATAAACTTTTTAACATATTCATTATTTATTATTAATAGAATTTTAGAATATAGGTTTTTCATTTAATCTTCTCCTTTACTTTGGGTAGGATTACTTAGCTTCTAAATCGTAATGTATGGCTTTTTTATCAAGAGTTTTTGCACCACCAAATATAAGTTCAAATACCATACCATAAATCAGGAAAGGAATATTGCTTAACATCATCCATTTACCATCGTGATGCGTGTTAATAGTTTCACCTTTTGATTCGTAACCTTCTTTAGCCATCATAATGCGGGCAGGTCTTCTATCAGAGAGTTCTGCGGTTAAAGGAGTTTTTCCAACAGGCACTCCATCAACATAGACTGTTGCTTCAGAGGGAACTGAAGTAAAAGAAACATCTGCAGTTTTAGGTTTAAAGCAGGTAGCACATCCACTAAGATGGAAACAAAGTATAACAATCAGTATTTTGCTTATTGTTCTTTTAGGCTTTTTCTTATTCATCACTTTCTCCTTTAATTTAATCTGCTCCTTTACTTTTCTTTATATTTAAATAGAATTATTAACCAAACTATTCCTATAGCAATCCACGCCATACCAAAAAACGGTTGTGATTTTATAAGTTGCAAAACTCCAAGAATAATAATCAATATTGAAACAATGGATTGGACTATAAATTGGTTTTTACCTATTTTTTTCATCACGCCTCCTTTGTTAATTTTATTAAACCATCAGAGAATAATATTGGCAAGAGATATATATAAAATTCAGATAATTAATTTAAGCAAAATGATTGAGAAAGGAAAGTTATGAAGTTTGCGTTTTGGATGAATGGACATAGATTCCAAGTGCTCATAGGCTTATTTAAATTGTTCTCTTATTTCAGAAATACTTTTTCTAGCCAAATAACTAATTTATGGAATAAGAAAAACCAAAGTATCCAAGAAAGCACTCCAAACATTACGACTTCAAAAATATTAAAACGCTGTTTGATAAAGTATTCAATAACTATTACTAAAGCTGCGACGGTAGTAGCAGAAAATAGCCGTATTTTTATAAGTTCGGATGAGCTTCTCTCTGATAGTTTTTTCTTTTCCATCACGCCCCCTTTTAACTATTAAACACCTAATTAAGAGAGGAGTCAATGAAAACAATCTGCGAGAATTGTCGTATACGCTTTGACTGCGTGTATAAAGAGAAGATGAATAATCCACCATACAACATAGCATATGGTTGTTCTTTGTATGAACCTTTAGAAAGACAAAATAAGAAAAGCTTAACAGATTTAATGGAAATGGATGGGTATAACTATGATGACTGGGAGTCTACAGGATTTGACGACAGGGACTAAGGAGTTCTTGATGAAACTTAGAAAAGAAATGGAGAAGAAAAGAAATGACGAATGGAACAGAAAACTCAGAGAATCAGATGAAGAGTCCGATGTCAGAGGAAGCAAAGCTTAGTTTTGAAAGATGGAAGAATCAGGAAATCTTTTATGATATCTTAAATAAAGTATATGACGAAATTGAATATGACGATGATGAATATGTAGCAGGGTTAGAAGGAGACGATGATTATGAGTAATAGGATTTTAACTCCACCAATGTCACTAGACAGCATAAGAGCTAGGAAGTTCTTTCGCTTAGCTGAAAGGGCAGGTCGTGGAGAATTAGTTAAGCAATACAAAGAAGCTTATAAGGCTGTAGGTGACGCTTTAAAATCAAATGAGAAGCTAAGAAGAAAAATAGGTGAGTGCGTTACTGAAGGGGATTTGCTTAATTATATGGAGTATAAGGCACCGGACGAAGCAAAGAAAATCTTCCGTCAGTTTATTATGGCTAATAGTTTATTACAGCGTGCCTGTCGCGACCGTATAGGAGAGCTGATGAGCGAAGACATAGAAGATTGGCAGGAAGAGGCAAAGACAATAGATAAACAACTTCTAGCAGAGGATGAAGGAAAGGAATTGTCTGAAACTAAAAAAGAAAAAGATACTGCTGATGTTAAAGACGCATTGGATAAGTTTAAAGAGACACATAGCTTGGAAGATGGTGCTGATGTTCTTAAGGCAATGCAGAACAATGAAGATGTTGATAAGCATAAAGCACAGGTTCTAAAGAACAGGAAAGAGCAGACTAAAGAAGAGACAAAGTATATGAAAGAAAAACTCTTAAAGGACACTGCTGAGAAAGAAAAAGAGAAAAGAGAAAACGAAGAAGCCTATTATGCTGGTAAAGATATTAAACGCAAAGAAGTAGAAGAAGATATAAGGTTCCATAAAAAAAGAGAAGAACCTAAGACTATGCAGAGTTTTACCGACGAGATAGAAAGGAGATTAGAAGATGAGTAGAAAGAAAAAACCGACAAAGAAACCAGATAAAAGAAGAAACAATCAGACTTGGGGGAGACAATCAGCAGAGATGCTTGCTAAAGTTCAGCAATCTAAACCTATTAAAGATGTCTGGGGTGATTGCAAATGAGTTGGACAAAAGAACAAAAATATAACAGAGCAATATTGTTGTTAGCTAAAAACCACGCAGGTGATAACTGGAAGACTCTTGATAAAGTTCTCGCCCTTGAACACGAGTTGAATGCAGAGTTTGCTAAAGACCCAAGCCTTGTAGCTCAAGTAAAAGCAGGTCAGGTTCCTAAGAAGATAGACAAGAAGCTTACAGAGTATGTAGAGAACTATAAGAAATCTGTTGAGGTAGGTCGTAAGCTGGGGGAAGACCTTCGTAGGAATGGTAGATATAACACAGCATTAAAGAAAGTATTAGAACAGGTAGAAGCTGAAGCTGATAGTGGTTTGCCTTATAATGATAAATCTGATACTGAACATCAGCGTGAGATTGATAGGCTACAGACACAGTATGATGAAAGACCCAATATGGAGAACTACTCTAAACTTACAGCGTATAAGTTTGATAAGGGTGAGCATCCTGACATCGCTATTAAGAGACGAGAAGTAGAGCGTCAGTTAAGAAATAAAGATAGTATGGCTAGGATGAAAGATATGGTCTTGCAGGAAGCTGTTGATAAGGAGAGGGCTAAGAGAGCTAATGCAGAAGCAGTTAAGAAGATGAGAGATAGTAGTGGTGATGATTTAATTAGTGATAATAGGATTAGAAAAAGAAGAGTTACTTCGCCTAATGATTCTCTAAGCAGGTTTAACCAACAGATAGAAGCAGAGCTAAATAAAGAAGAGTAGGTCTATTCGGCAAAAGAAAAACACTACTCAAAAGGGTTGGTTACCATTTACCAACCTTCCCAATGGGCGATGGGTTTAAAGTTTGCACCTGTCGCCCTAAATTTATTCTATATTTTTAGCTTCAATGGGCACAACTTTTTTCATCTTTCCCCTCCTTAATTCAAATCTTACTAATCTTTAATTCCTTCCAAATCCTCAAGCTGTATATACATACCTCTTTCTATATCTACAATAGCTCGTTTGCCTATAACTTTTTCAAATGAAAAAATACTTCCTTCAGGAGCTTGTTCTTTACCAAAAACCTTAACCACATCTAACATTTCTGCTTGGATTACATCACCTGCAAGAATATCTTGTTTAGCCACCACTATTGGAACTGCTTGTTTTATTAGTTCTTCTGCTATTCCCTTCGCTTTATTATGTATTCTTTCTGTCTCTTGATTTAAGTATTTTCTGGTTTCAATAACAGGATTTTGAGCAAATGCAACAGCAAGTCCAACCAACAACACACATACTAAAACAACTAATAGCTTTTTCATTTCATTTCTCCTGTCGCCCTATTTACTTTTGTTTTAATTGCTCTTCCGGTATAACTTGAATAGTTGATGATGTAGCATCTTTTTGAGAAATAGTTCCCATAAAAGAGTTATGCTCAACCATTGTCTTTTCAATTACTAATCCACCTCTACCATCACTTGAGATGTTAGTAACGAATGGCCCAGCAGTAGAACAACCTGCAACTACTAAACATATTAAGACAACTAATAACTTCATAATTACTCCTTTCGTATGGCTTTATTTTTTATTACTTACTCTCACCTATTAATCGTAGATAGCGTGGTTGAGGGTTAGTCGTTTCATCTGTATAGCACCGACCAGTAGGCGCATACTCAATTACTTTACCATCCTTAATATAGAATAGGTTATGGCAACCAACCGAGCGACCTATGCAATTTGAAAATGCATTTACATTTACATAGTTGCTTCCACCAGATGCCCAAGCATTTCCAGAACACCTTGAAAGATTTACTACATTAGCATAATTTCGGATTTCAATTCCACTTTCCGTAACAGTGCGAATCATTGGTAATGTTAAGAAAAATGAATGTGTATCAAGGGCTTCAACAGGAACTCCAACCCAAATATCAAGGTCTTGCTGTCGGACGGTTTTGAACATCGCACACCCAACTAACAGCACACACATCAAAACAACTAATAGTTTTTTCATTTGTTTCTCCTTGCTTATAATAAAATAACTAAAATAAATCCAAGTAGTAGTATAAAAATAACGATGAAAGTTAAGCCCTTATCACCACAGCCAAGTGTTTTCTTATAAGCTTCCCAAAGTTCATCGTTTCTTACGCCTCTAGGCATTTTATTTCTCCTGTCGCCCTATTCTTTATTTGCTAAACAAGATGAAGCACTAGAATTCAAATTTGCTCTGCTATCTTTCTCAGAAATACCTAAGAATGAATTTACGCAATTGAAAGTAAATACCTGTTCTTTTATGCTACAGTGATGCTTAAGTCTCTTTTCAGATTTAAAATCTTCACAGAATCCATTAAGCACTATTTTCCCCAAGCCTATGCAATAGGATAATATCTCTACATCTCGTTCACTAGCCTTATAAAAGCCAAAGTAATCATCTCTTTTGAGAGAGTCTTCGTATTTGCTTAAGAAAAAATGCGTCATTTCGTGACTCAAAATCGCAGATTGAACTACTTTAGTAAAATCTGCTGATTTTACACCTATTATCAATGCTTTCTTATCAGGCATTACACCTGAATCCCCAAAAATACCTGCATTCCCATAAGCCGAGTGGGTTATATAGACATCTTCGTAGTCCAAGCCCAGTTTTTCTATTAATACACAAGCTTGTTCTTTTAAGGAGAGACTATAGAAGTCTTCGTTGGGTTCTACGGTATAAGTCTTTTTGTTTTTGATTGGAAAGACTAAGAAAAAGTTTTCAATTTTTTTCTTAATTTTATCTTTGAGTGCATTTTTTAACATCAATTCTTCTCTCGCTATGATTTCCTTAACTTTTTTATCCACTATTTCTCCTTAGATATCCAATGAAACAATATGAAAAGAAACAAAAAAATCCAAATGAGCACTAGAATAACCACCAGTATGGTCGTCCAATTCTCTCCAATAGCACAAATTCCACCTATTCCTAAAATTAAAAAAATACCAGCCCAAAAACATTTATTTGCATCTTTTCTTCGTTGAACCCATTCTTTAGGACAAAGCATTTGATACCATAATGCCCAAGCTGGGAAAATTGAAAACAGTATTTTTTGTTTATTTGTTAATGGGGTTGTTGGAATTGCAGCTTTTTCTTTTTCTGCTTGGGCTTTGATTTCTTTAGCAGTCTCAATAGTTTTTGGTGCCTCAATAGAAACATTTCGCTTATTTAGTTCAGCGACCGCTAATTGTCTTGACTCAGGAGTAAACTCTTCATCGTTAGCAAAGGCAATAGAGATGAGGTCGTCATCAGACATTCCACTATATTGCTTCTCAATTTCTTTTCTTAGGTCAGCTTCCATTCACTACCTCATTGTAGCCTTGAAGGACTGTTAGCGAAAGCAACCCTTTAGGGCTTCGCTGTAAAGACTATTGTAGTATCATTTATTGATTTTGGCAAGAGGGAAATTTTCCTTGCAATGAAGTTCATATGCTGTATAATACTCTGTGTTATGATTATTCCAAAAGAAATGACGATGGTGGAGATGCAGTAAGTTACATACTACTCCGTCTTGGGTAAATAAAGCCATAATGCAGATGGATATGGCAAAAGAAGGCAGGGGTAAAAAGCGTATGTTTACTCGTGCAGAATTCTTCATCTTCCGTAATATAAAAATATTAAGGATGTGCCCTGATATTTCTTGGATTTATATTAAAGAACTAAAAGAGTTGGAAACTAAATATAAAGCAAGATTTACCGACTGGGTTAAGGATTTAGAGCAAAAAGAAAAAGATGGTAAGTGCAAGCTATCTGGCGATAGTATGTTTATTCCTTATTTGACCATACCAGAATTAAATATAGGGTGGAGTTATTTTGAAGAAGGGGACAAGAAGAGCGATGTAGGAGAAGCCCTTCAATTTTTAGATAACTATAACGAGCTTGGCAGTAGAAAGGAAGCTATCAAAGAACAAATAGATGTTCTTGCGTTGGACTTAAAGAACTTTGATGGATACTATCAATGGTTCCATAGAGCTTTACCTGATGAGGAAAGTTTTTTAAAATAAACCTTGACAATTTTTTTTGATATGCTAAACTATAGTGTATGATACATCGTAAGAGGTTCTTTTATAGACGGTAAACTGAAATTGGGGAATTTTTTTTATCCCTAGTTCGCACGATGTAGTGAACAGCATATTAATTGTTCTTTGAGAAGCAAGTAGTAGAATGGCATAGAAGAGAGAAGAATCGCACTGAACGGTTGAACGGTTGGTAGGTGCACATTTTTTTAACCAAGCTAGTTTAATACAATGAAAGGAAGGTGAGAAGAGATGATAGAAGCAAACAAGTTATTTTGGTATCGCAGAAAGTCAGGGCTAAAACAGCGAGACTTGGCGAGTATGGTAGATTGCACCGAGCAATATATCAGTCAACTAGAGACTGGTCGCTCAAAACCAACCGTTGATATGAAATACCGTATCGCCAAAGCCCTGAAGATTGACCCAGAGTTTGTGTGGTCTGACAGGTAATTAAAAAAAGGAGAGAGAGATGAAGACTAAGCAAAAAGTAGAATCAATGGGATGCTGTAATTGCAGTGAGAAATTTAACCTTAACCTCGCAAAGGACAATAGGGCGTGTCCAAGATGCCAAAGCAGGTTCATTACAGTCATTAGGTATCACAAGGCACGAGCTGTGACAGCCGTAGCCTAATATAGGAAGGAGAGAGTGATGAGTAAATATAAGCTAACAGCAGTAGATGGTAGTAAGAGTTATTGTGTTGGGGATGTTCTGGAGTTAGTAGCGAGGAATCGTGAAGGATGTAAGCTACTGGAAGAACTCTTTGGTGCAATGGAGAGTGTGGGGATATTCATTGGTGGTGTTTGGGAGACAAAACAGTCTTCTAATGATGATGTTATCACCGATAGATGCTACACGCTACCAGTATTTTTACCGAAGGACATACAAGTAAAGGTGTCAGAATTTGATAAAAAGCAATGGGATAAGTTTCACGGAAAGGGAAAAACGAAAAATGAAGCAGTTGAACGAACGGCAACTACCACCCGAAGTCCTCAAGGTGATTAAGATGTTTAACGCCAAGGTGGTTAAGATTGAGGAAAAGAAGGAATCAGAGGAAAGCCCTGTTGAAGAGAAGTCAGTTGGAGCTAGTAGCTACTTTTGGGCTCCTAAAGGGCATCCGTGGAAACCATTAAATAGTTGAGGGGGTGAGTTAAATGAGAGTTGCAATCTATGCGAGATGCAGTAAGTCTGATGAAAGCCAAGACCCAGAGAATCAATTAAGACCATTGCGTGAGTTTGCTAAAACTCGTGGTTATGAGATAGTGGCTGAATATGTAGACTATGCCTCAGGAGCTAAATCGGATAGAGAACAATTTCAGCAGATGCTTAAAGATGCAGACCAAAGGAAGTTTGATTTGGTGTTGTTTTGGGCTACGGATAGGTTTTCAAGGGAAGGGATTAAGAACACTCTTTCCTATATTGAGAGGCTTAAACATAATGGTATAGCCATAAAAAGCCTACAGGAGTCTTGGCTAGATACAAGGGATAATGGTATGGGTCAATTACTCATCGCAATATTCTCTTGGCTAGCAGCTCAGGAGAAGAAGCGAATTTCTGAAAGAACCAAAGCCAAGCTTAGTGACTATAAGCGTCAAATCAAAAAGCAAGGATACTTCATTACCAAAAACGGTGAGAAGAAAACATCTTTAGGTCGTAAAGAAGGAACAACCTTTAGAAACTATGCTAAGAGCAAATACCATTCCTACTGGGCTTCAGAAAAAGGGCAAGCTAGAAGAGAGCGTATGCGTAGGGTTATGAAGGATAAATGGTCTGAAAGACGCAAGAATAACCAAATGGAGATGGGGTATAATGCGTTTGGGAAAAATTGAAAAAGAAATACTGGTTACGCTATTGGATTTAACCGAAAAGGGCGATAAGGGTAATTTGATGTGGGTTAGTGGGGCAACATATGAGGTAGCCCAGAGATTAAATAAGTGGGATGAGAACGAAGGATTAAATCTCCAAGGCAGTTTTCGTGCTTCCTTATCCAGAGCATTTACATTATTAATCAAAAAAGGATTGGTGGAGCGTTGGGAACGATTTATTGGCCATCGGGTTTTTGAGTTCAAGAAAACCGATAGCTCAAGTCCAAGGGGCTATTTCAAAATCACTCCATCAGGCAGGTTGCTTGCCCGTGGAATAAAAATCAGCAGAGCGAAGATAAACGGGCATAAGTTAAAGTGTGTCCAGAGGCACAACAGCATTTAACATTTATGGCTTTACTTGGATTAATGGACAGCGCCTGTCCGGTATTTACCTTTTAGAGCTTTATTCAATGGAAGGAGCGAGTGATGAATAAAAAACAGGAAAGAAAACTAAATAAGATGATTAACAAGTTAATAAAACAAGTAATAGCGCTAGACCAAAAATATAACGGTAAAAAGAAAGGAGTCTAGGATGTTTATACGAGTTGAAGTCAAAAAAGATGGAGAGGATTATAAACTAATGGAATACGACAAAGAAAGAGTAAGACAAGGGCAGTTATTAGCTAAACTGGAAGAACTTTATCCTGAGCCTGAGTATGAGATAAGGGTAGAGTTATTAGGGGCACAACAATAGAAAGGGGTTATGATGGACAAACTTTTAAATGTTCCAGAACTTGCTTATTATTTGAGTATTAAGCCACAGACTGTTTACCAATGGCACCATTTGGGTAAGATTCGTGGACACAAGATAGGTGGAGCACTTAGATTTAATCTAAAAGAAGTGATGGAGCAATTTAGTTCAAATGGAGATTATAGCCCACAGCTAAAGGCAAAATAATATGCGTGTATTTCCTAAACTGTATAAACGAAAAGGATGCAAGAATCTGTATATCAAGATTAAGCTGTCCAATGGAAAGCGAAGACCAATCAATCTTGGAACAGATAATCCGCAGGAAGCTAAACGCAGGGCAAAGAAAGAGTATGACTTTAATATCAGTGAGGGGCAAGACGGCATTGAAGATAAGATAACTTTTAAGGATGCTATCAAGTTCTTCCTTGTCTTGAAGAAAGGAAAAAGGGAAGGCACTACGAAGAGATACAAAGAGATGTTAACCAACTTACAGAATTTCCTTCTAGATAAATACCCCCACATTAAACAATTGTCTCAAATTATAACCAGACATATAAGCGAATATATAGACCTTAGGAGAGATGCAGGAATAGCCGAAAAGACACTAAAGGATGAAAGAGACCTCTTTGCACACTTCTTTAAACTACTAAAGGCAAATGGTTATTATTTGAAACAGAATCCTTTGAATGGCGTGGAGACAATAGAACCAGAAGAGAGCGAACCGAGATGGTTTAGCGATGATGAGATGGCTAAGATTTTGAACTACTGCAAAGAACATAATGGTAGGAAGTCACTTTACTACGAGGTATACAAGACTTTGAGGTTTACTGGAATGAGAGTAGGGGAATTAAGACACCTTACCCACGATGATGTTGATTTGAAAAGAGGGAGAATCTATGTCAAGTCAAAGCCTGAGGTTGGTTGGTTGATAAAGAAGGGATATACCAGAGTTATTCCCATAAGAAAAGAGATACTACCTATTTTAAAGCAGTTAAAAGATTCAAATGGCTCAAAGTGGCTATTTTCTAAAAGCAATAATAGCCAAATAAGCAGAAACCAATACTGGGATTATTTAAAGAAGATACTAAGAGAATGTGGTATTCCTGATGGCAAGTTACATTCCTTGAGGCATTCTTTTGGAGCTTGGATAACCAGAGAAGGCTTATCAGAGTATGCACGCAAGAAGTTAATGGGTCACGATACAAAGAAAACAATGACAGATAGGTATTCACACCTAGCTGAAGATGAAATTATAGAAATGATACAGAAGATAAAGGCAACGGATTTACCTTAGTTGTCACAAAAACTGTCACAGGTTGACAAAATGAGAAATACATATATAATAATGAGAGTTAGTTACGCAGATGCTGAGAATAAGTCTGGGTCTCGGCACCATTTATTTTACAGCATTGGAATTTGAAAAATTCCGA
>CAZOIE010000003.1:10398-15793 GCA_964579905.1 uncultured Planctomycetia bacterium | reverse complement strand
GCATTTGCCTCATCCATAGTTGATACAAGAATATGGCTTGCTTTCAATTTTTCAGGCTCTATAAACTCATCCTGATTCTGATCATAATAATTCTTTATATCCTCATCGCTAATCTCAACCTTTTTATTTATCTCACTCTCGATAATCTTAGAAACAAGTATCTTCCTCTTTGCCTCTGCAATCAATTCCTTTATCTCATTATCATCATGCAGACGCCTTCTCTTCGCTTCTGCAAAAAGCAACTTCTCGTCAATAAGATCGTTTAGGTAGTTTAGCTTGTTCATATTAACAATTTTCTGAAATCTTGGTGGAAGATTGGATATTCTTTTCTCAAAATCCTCAAGCAGTATTTTGCTTTTATTAACATTTGCTAAAACAGGAGAGGAGGTTTTTTTTCCGCAGCCATTCAACGCAAAACACATAATCAACAGTATAATCAAAGTAGCCTTTCTCATACCAATAACTCCTTTCGGGTTAAATCTTAAATTCTTTTAGTTAAAACAAATTTTTAAGCAGCATATAACTTTTTGAAAAGTGTTCCATGGTGCTCTATAGATTCTCTTAAGAATCTAAGGTACAAATCAAATCCAACAGCTGTTATATAACCATGCTGTTCCTTCCCTAAAATATTACCTGCGCCTCTTATTTGCAAATCTGCCATTGCAATCTTAAAACCAGCGCCAAGTTCTGTATATTTTTCAATTGCTTCTAGCCTCTTCCTAACATCGCTTGTCAGTACCATAGACTTGGGCACAAGAAAATAGGCGAAAGCCTCCCTATCAAATCTACCTACTCTGCCCCTTAGTTGATAAAGATCGCTAAGGCCATAAGCGTATGCATTATTTACTATAATGGTATTTACATTAGGCAGGTCTATCCCTGACTCTATTATAGTGGTACAAAGCAGGATATCAAACCTTTTATTAATAAAATCTATCATAAGCTGCTGTAAGATCTTCTCCGGCATCTGGCCATGAGCAACCTCTATCTTTGCCGATGGTACAATCTCATGCAATCTATCCTTAATTTTATCGATTGAATTAACCTCATTATGCACAAAGTATACCTGTCCACCTCGAGAGATTTCTTTCTTTATAGACTTCTTAACAAGAGAAACATTAAATTCTCCAACATAAGTATTAACCGGAACCCTGTTTTCAGGAGGCGTATTTATTATCGAGATATCTTTTACTCCCATCAAGCTCATATATAGGGTCCTTGGAATAGGTGTCGCTGTTAAGGTTAGCACATCAACAAGCAACCTAAACCTCTTTAATTTTTCCTTATGCTCTACGCCGAACCTTTGCTCTTCATCAATTATAATAAGACCAAGATCCTTGAAACCTATATCGCTAGAAAGGAGCCTGTGGGTTCCTATTACAATATCTACCATACCCTTTTTTAATCCCTCTATTATCTTCCCCTGCTCCTTCTTTGTTTTAAAGCGTGAAAGCATCTCTACATTTATGGGAAACTCTGCTATTCGCTCTTTAAATGTATTGTAATGCTGTAAAGCAAGGATTGTAGTAGGCACTAAAATAGCTACCTGCTTATTATCCATCACAACCTTAAAGGCAGCTCGCATAGCAACTTCTGTCTTGCCATACCCTACATCTCCACAGAGGAGCCTATCCATAGGCTTTTTAGACTCTATATCCTGCTTAACCTCTAGGAGTGATTTAAGCTGGTCTTTGGTCTCATCAAACTTAAATGAGGCTTCAAACTCCCCTTGCCAATCCGTATCCTTGGAAAAACTAAAACCCTCTTTACTCTCTCTTGCTGATTGTATATACAGTAGCTCAACAGCAAGATTGTCTACACCCTTCTTGGTTTCCGATTTTACCCTCTCCCACATCTTTGATCCAAGTTTGTATAGCTTGAAAGGTCCTCCCTCAAAACCAATATACTTATGAACAAGATCCAGCCTATCCCAGGGAACATATAATCTTTCATTCTGCGCATACTCTACTACAAGGTGATCTATTTTTTTCTTCTTTACCTCTATTTTCTCAATGCCCCTATAGATACCTATCCCAAACTCATCATGGACAACGTAATTACCCGCCTCAAGATCGCTAAAATCTTTTAGGGGACCCTGGTCGCTGTCGCCGAATTTAAAGTCAGCTTTGATTTTTACAGGCCTTAATTTTTTTACAGGTAAGATTGTGATTGAGTTTAGGCTGGAGACTAATTTTTTTGTAAACAGATTAAAGTTCTTGATTGATTCAATTCTATCGTCAAAGGTAAGCTCGATTCTGACAGGCATGTTAAAACCGATGGGAAAGACCTCAAGACAACCGCCTTTTAAATCAAATTCACCCTGCTCGCATACACCAGAATTTCTGCTGTAGCCAAAATTAACAAGTTTGGAGAGAATATTTTCTAGATCAATTATATTCCCAACTGCAATTCTAATAGTTAAAAAGCTCATACCTTAACTTAGTCAACCTACATCTTGGATGGCGCAGATACGCCTATAAGCGTTAGGCCATTCTCTATAACGATCCTAACCGCCTCAACAAGCGCAAACCGTGCTTTTGAGAGCTCCTTATCCTCAGTTATAACCCTATGCTTATCGTAAAAACCATGGAGCGTCTTAGATAAAACCTCTAGGTATGGTATTAGCCGATACGGCTCAAGATCCATACCTGCCTGTTTAACAATCTCAGGGAACCTAGCACACTGCTTTATAAGTTCCATCTCCTCCGGTTGTGTTAATAGATCAAGGCTTGAATCAATAAGCGCGGTCTTTTTAACATCCACCTTATCAAATATACTTGATATTCGTGCATGGGCATACTGGACATAAAAAACAGGGTTTTCTGGTGTTTGGCTCTTTGCAAGCTCCATATCAAAATCAAGATGGCTATCTATCTTCCTCATTAAAAAGAAGTAACGTGCAGCATCCCTTCCTACCTCAGAAACTAATTCTCTCATAGTTATAAATTGCCCCTCACGCGTGGACATAGGTATGGGTGCTTTGTTCTTATAAAGAGTAACCAGCTGTACAATCAAGATAGATAGACAGTCAGGCCCCGGGGAGCCTAACGCGGTAACAGCGGCCTTAAGCCTTGATATATAACCATGATGGTCGGGGCCCCATATGTTAATTAACCTTTTGTATCCACGGGAAAGTTTATCTCTATGGTAGGCTATATCGGGTGCTATATAGGTAAGGGTGCCATCGCTTTTAACTAGGACCCTATCTTTATCATCAGAAAACTGGGTTGATTTAAACCATACCGCTTCGTCCTTTTTATAGATAAGGTCTTTTTTCTTAAGCTCGTCAAAGGATTCCCTTATCTTGTCTGTAGTAGATAGCTTCTTCTGACTAAACCAGTTATCGAACTCTACCTTGAAATCCTTAAGATCCTCTTTAATACCTTTTAGTATTGAAGTAACGCCATATTCCTCAAAAATCTTAATATCTTTACTTAGTAACTCATCACCATATTTTTCAATAAGCTCATGGGCAATATCATATATATACTTACCCTTATATCCAGTTTCGGGAAAATCGAAGTCCTTCTTTAAGAGTTCGAAGCAGCGTGCACGTATGGACTCACCAAGCAGCCTAATCTGATTACCCTCATCATTAACATAATACTCCTTAGAAACCTTCCATCCCAGAAAGGATAATATGGCTGCCAGTGCATCTCCAAGGGCCGCTTGTCTTGCATGGGCAATGCTTAAAGGGCCAGTGGGATTAGCGCTAACAAACTCTATCTGAAGCTTTTCATTATTACCAACATCACACCTACCAAACTCCCCACCCTTTTTAAGTATCTCTCTTAAGGTGTCATGCAAGACATTGCTTTTCATATTGAAATTAATAAAACCAGGGCCCTCTACTTTTGCGTCGGATATAACCTCCCTTAGATCGGTTGAATCTATTTGCTCATTGAAGGATTTGTGAATTTGAGATGCAACATTCCTTGGATTTTCATTAAGTTTCTTGGCAATCTGCATTGCAATATTTGTAGACAAATCACCGAATTGTTTATTTTTAGGAACATCTATGTAAATGGAAGGTCTTTCTGAATTTTTTAGCTGGGGGAAAATTTTGTCAATTACGCCATTTAATACATCTATTACTTTTTGTTTTATTTTTTCCATTACTTTTTAATTAAAAATATAGCTTATCTGTAGATTTCAAGTGTTGATACCGAATAAAAAAACGGTTGGAAGGAAATTTCGGAAGGTTAGTGCTATCATTATGAGTAGCTTAATCTGGGAGCGTCACCCCACAACCTTTCAAGCTCATAAAATGCCCTTTTCTCAGGCTGGAAGATATGCACAATAACATCTCCCAAATCTATTAGTATCCACTCCCCTTCTTCATAGCCTTCAGTATGATAACGTACCTTTTTAGACTTTATAGCCTCTTGATCCAATAAGGTATCGGCTATGGTCTTAGCAGTCCTTGTAGAGCTAGTTGAACAGATTAAAAAATAATCCGTATAGTTTACAAACCCTTCCATATCCAGAATTACAATATCCTCTGCTTTTTTATTCTGGATAAGCTTAGCTACGCTAAAAACTTTTTCTTTTTTTATGGAAGTAGTATCTATTTTATTCTTGCTTGAGGGCATTACTTCCCTAATATTCTATACATTCCTGTACCGCAGTCAGGACATTTGCCTTTCATTGCTTTTCTGCCATTTTTCATTGTTACTTCTTTTGCGTCCGCCATTTCCTTCTTGGCTTTACACTTTACGCAATATGCATCCATTATCACACCTCCAGGTTAACATATTTAAGTTATTGTCAAACAAATTGTAACATACTTGTGACTTTTGTCAAGAATTCCCCTATAAAAGTTATATTACTATAATAAATAACAGTTAAATGCTGTTTCTTAATATAGGAAGGATAAACTCTGCTACCTTAAAATAAATAATTAAACCTATAATATCAACTATACTAGTGGTTATCGGTCCTGCTAATACCGCTGGATCAAGACCAATCTTTTTTGATAATACAGGCAAGAATACACCTGTAGATATCGCTAAAAGAACTATAAAGCACATAGTAAAACCAACCACTAGGGCAAGAAAAATATCATGCTGCAGGAAGTATGCGCGCAAAAACGCAGATATCCCTACTATTAGCCCCATAAATAGAGCCGCCAAAAATTCCATCTTTACTACGCGCCAAATATTTTTGAAGGTAACATCGCCTGTAGCAAAACCTCTGATAATCGTAATAGAGGTCTGGGCACCAGCGTTTCCACCGGTATCAAGCAACATGGGTATGAAGAATGTTAACGCAACAACGCTTCCCAATGCATGCTCAAATGTCTTAAGGACAGTTCCTGTCAAAAAGTCAAGAACGAGCAATAACATAAGCCACCCTGCACGCTTCTTGACAAGTCCTCCAACGCTTGTTGTGGCGT
>CAZOIE010000003.1:0-10388 GCA_964579905.1 uncultured Planctomycetia bacterium | reverse complement strand
AGCTTATTTCCTCACCCTCCTTTACGGACATCTTACCTATTTCATACAACTCTTTTGCAGCCTCAGAATGAATTATATCAACGATATCATCAACTGTGATAACTCCGATTAACTTATTCTCTCCATTTATTACAGGAAGGTCTGTTAAGTCGTATTTCTTAAAGAGCATTGCAACAGTACCATCATCTGAATCTACATTTACCTTTATTAACTCAACAGAGCTCATTATATTTTTAATCAACATGTCTGGCGGTGCAGATAATAGCATCTGCAAACTAACCCTCCCTAGCACTCTATTTTCATTGTCGGTGACATACGCTGCATATACATCCCTCACATGACCAGCCCTATGCTCCTCCTGCAGCTTTAAGATTGCACTCCTTGCGTTCATATCTCTTTTTAGTACAATAAAATCGGTTGTCATAAGACTTCCAGCTGTACCCTCTTCAAAGCTCATTAGTTTCTTTACATCATCAACCTCTTCCTTTTTCATTAAACCGAAGAACTTCTTTATAACCTTCTCTGGCAAATCCATAAACAAATTAGCTCTCTCATCTGCGGCCATCTCGTTCAATATATGCGAAATATCTTCATTGCCAAGATTATTTAAGAGATAGGACTGCTCTTCAAATCTCAGATTTTCAAATACCTCTATCGCCTTATTTGTGCTAAGCAGTTTAAAAACCAAAATCTGTTCATTTGACTCCAAGTCCTTAAACCCCTCCGATAGATCCATAGAATGAATCTTTTTAAGCAGTTCCTTAAGCTCCTGAAAGCTCTTCTTCTTAACAAGCTCCTTTATCTCAGGAAGAAAAAGCGCAAATACCTTTATGTTGTTTGCTTGAGTTGACATCTATCGGTACAACCTCTCTTTACTTATATAATCAATTACACTTTTTGGAACCAAATAATCTATAGGTACTGATTTTTTTATTTTCTTTCTTATCGCAGATGATGAAACATCAATCTGTGTAATATCAATGATTTTCGTCCCTATCGGAACTCCCTTTATAGTAAATCCAGGTCTTCGAGCTATTACAAACTGAGAAAGCTCAAAAATTTCGTTTACCTTTTTCCATGAAGAAAGCTCAATTAGGGAATCTGAGCCGGTTATAAAGAAAAACTTGGCTCTTTCTCCGAAGATCCTTTTAAGCGTCTTTAAGGTATCTATAGAATATGACTTTCCTTTACGCTTCAGCTCTATATCTGAAACTTCAAAAGAACTCTTCCCCTTTATCGCCAGGTTTATCATCTTATACCTGTGTCTAGCATTTGCTAGGGAGATAGATTTCTTATGCGGTGGCAAAAAAACAGGGATAAACACAACCTTATCCAGTCTTAGCTTTACCTGAATCTCCTGCGCCAGTATAAGATGGCCTATATGTATAGGATTAAAGGTCCCGCCGAATATACCTATTCGCATCATTTTCTTATTTGGCCATCGCCAAAAATTATATACTTATAGGTTGTAAGTTCCTTAAGACCCATGGGTCCCCTTGCATGTAATTTGTCAGTGCTTATGCCCATCTCGGTACCGAGACCAAACTCACCGCCATCGGTAAAGCGCGTGGAAGCATTAACATACACACAGGCAGAATCAACCCTTTCAAGAAACTCTATTGAGTTATCATAGTTATTGCTTACAATCGCATCGGAGTGACCTGAGCCATATTTTGCAATATGAGCTATAGCCTCTTCAAGATTATTGACAACCTTGACAGATAGCGTCAGCGAAAGGTACTCCTCGTACCAATCCTCCTCTTTTGCCTCTTTTATACCTCGAAGAATATTCTTTGTTCTTTTACATCCTCTTATCTGGACACCCGCTTTCTTATAGAGCTTATCTATCTTCGCTAGAAACTCCTTTGCGATATCCTTGTGTACAAGCTCCATAGCATTGCAAACACCCGGTCTTTGGACCTTCGCGTTATAACATATCTCAATTGCCATATCTAAAGAGGCTTCTTTATCTACATAGGTATGGCACACACCCTTATAGTGCTTTATAATAGGTATCCTGGAATTTTGCGTAACGTTTCTTATTAAAGATTCTCCGCCTCTAGGTATGCAAAGATCGATAAACTCATTTTGCTCAAATAGTTGATTAAGAATCTTCCGGTCTTTAGTCATAACCATATTTATCGCACCCTTAGGAAAACCCATCTTATCCAAAATGCCCTTTAACGTATTAAATATGGCGCGGTTTGAATTAAACGCCTCGCTACCTCCTCTAAGGATAATAACATTTCCTGATTTAAGGCACAGGCCTACACAGTCGCTTGTCACATTCGGTCTAGATTCATATATGATTAACACAACGCCTATAGCAATTCTCATCTTCCCTATCTTAAGTCCGTTTGGCCTTGTATACATTTCAATAATCTCACCCAGAGGGCTCATCATACCCGCCACCTCTTTAAGTGACTTGCTCATCGACTCGATACGAGATTTATTAAGCATAAGCCTATCAATAAGTGCAGGAGAGAGCTTTTTCTTTCTTGCATTTTTAATATCTTTGGCATTCTCAACTAAGATACTCTTTTGGTTTTTTACAAGAGCTTCGGCCATATTCTTAAGCGCCTTGTCTATCTTGCTGCTTGAGATTGTGCGTAGCTCCTGAGCCGCCTGCTTAGCCTCTCTACATAATTTCATAACTTCCTTATTTGCAACCATCGCTATATCCTCTTTAGACTAAATTATGACAAGGTTGTCCCTATGGACTATCTCGTCAAAATACTTATATCCTAATGTTTGTTTGATCAAATTCGATTTCAATCCTTTTATCTTTTTAATATCTTTAGATGAATAATTTGTAAGACCTCTTGCAAAATCATTCCCGTTTATATCTATTATACTCACTATATCACCTATTGCAAAACTTCCGCTGCAATCGGATATCCCGCTGGGAAGTAGGCTTTTGGCATTATTTACCAATGCCCTCCTTGCCCCTAAGTCTACGATAATTTTACCCGATACTTTTGAGCTATAGGCTATCCAACGCTTCTTTGAAACAAGTCTACTATTTGGTAAAAAGAAGGTGCCGATATCCTCAGCCTTTAAAATCCGCTTGATAACATTCTTCAAGTTACCGTTTGCCATAATCATGGGTACGCCTGAATTTGTCGCTATCTTGGCTGCCTCTATCTTAGAGGACATACCCCCCATGCATACCTCTTTTGTCGTACCACATGCAAGAGACGTAATGTAAGGGGTTATCTTATTAACCTCTTTGATAAGCTCTTTATGTTCATGCGCATGTCGCTTGTACAATCCATCTACATCAGAGAGCACGATAAGTAAATCTGCATCTATCAGATTCGCCACAAGACTGGATAGATAGTCATTATCGCCAAACTTTATCTCATCAGCAGAAACCGTATCGTTCTCATTTACAATAGGTACAACCAAATAGCGTAATAGCGCATTTAATGTATTTCTGGCATTCAGATACCTACGCCTATCAACAAGATCCTCCTTGGTAAGCAGTACCTGTGCAACCTTAAAACCTTCCCTTTTGAAATTCTGCTCCCACATCCTCATAAGCATATTCTGCCCTGCTGAAGCTGCTGCCTGCAATACAGGCAGTTCACTCGGTCTCTTTTTTATATTCAAAACCTGCATACCGGCACATATAGCCCCTGAGCTTACAACAACAACCTCCTTCTTCTCTTTTAGAAGTGTCGATATCTGCTTTGTGAGATTTCTAGATACGGCACGACTTAACTTGTTATCCTCGGAGATAACACTTGTACCTATCTTTATCACAACCCTTTTTACATTGGAAAGTAGCTTATCTCTCATGAATTATCTTCCTTATTTAAGGTAGAAAAAATTACCTTTAATAACTTATCTATTCCCTCTTTTGTTTTACATGAAATAGGAAATATATCTCTCTTTATCTTTTTTCTAAATCTAGCAAGATTTTCACTGGCACCTTCTAGATCCATCTTGTTGGCAACCAAGATTTGTTTTTTCTTAAGCAATAATTTATCGTATAAAGCAAGCTCTTCGTTTAGAGAGCTAAAATCACCTATCGGATCTCTTCCGCTGAGCGTGGACATATCTATCATATGTAAAAGTAGATTTGTCCTTTCTATGTGCTTAAGAAACTTAAACCCAAGCCCTTTGCCGCTATGTGCATCTTCAATAATTCCAGGAATATCGGCTATCGTTATCTGGTGTCTATCATCAAACCTAACAACCCCAAGTAGAGGGCTCTTGGTTGTAAAGGGATAATTTGCTATCTTGGATTTAGAATTTGAAATACAGTTAATAAGAGACGATTTACCAATATTCGGATAACCTATTATCCCTATGTCTGCTAAGAGTTTTAACTCTAAGGATACCTCTTTTTCCTCTCCTTCTTGACCGGGCTCGGCAACCTTTAATACGCTGTTACCCCTTCCACCCTTTCCGCCCTTAGCAACTATAACCTCTTCGTCTTTTTTTGCAATATCTCTAATTAGCAGTCCTGTAGAGAAATCTCTGATTATGGTACCTACGGGAACAAGTATTATCTTGTCTTTGCCGTTTTGGCCACGCTTCTTCTGGCTCGAGCCATTTTTTCCTTTATCTGCTTTGAAGTGTTGCCTATATTTAAAATCAAGTAAGGTTAGTAGATTCTCACTTGATTTTATTACGATATTGCCGCCTATGCCTCCGCAGCCACCATCACGACGAGGATATCTGGAATATTTATCCTTGTAAAAACTTGTACAACCATTGCCACCGTTACCGGCCTTAACATAAATCTTGGCTGTATCGACAAACATTGTATAAGAATTATTCTGAGGGGATTATACTTACGAATCTGGATTTTCCAAAATCTACTTTTCCACTGGTTAGTGCATATAGGGTGTAGTCTTTACCCATACCCACATTCTGACCAGCTTTAAACTTTGTACCTTTTTGCTTTACGATCTGACTTCCAGCAACTACATGCTCTCCGCCGTACCGCTTCACCCCAAGGTATTTGGCATTTGAATCTCTACCATTCCTTGAGCTTCCCATTCCTTTTTTATGTGCCATTTTTTATTACTCCTTTACTTCTATCTTTTCGACTCTTAATCTTAATAGATTTTGCCTGTGGCCAGTTTTTTTATCTGAGGCCTTTCTCTTTATATACTTAAATATTACCTTTTTCTTGGACTTTATTGTCGCAACCTTCTCGCAATGTACCTGTGCGCCTTTTATGGTAGGGTTGCCAACTGTAACATGCCCCTTATCAGAAATCAAAAGCACCTTATTGAGAGTCACTTTATGTGCGCTCCTTGTGGAAAGCAGCTCTACATCAACTGTATCTTTTTCCTTGACCTTATACTGCTTGCCACCTGTTTCTACAATTGCATACATTTGAACCTCCTAACGAGTCCCCTTCTGATCCTTCCAGAATCAACCTTCTGAGGATGAGTATCCCGATGCTTATATCGGGCAAAGTGTACTTTAGTTGAAAAAGTTAAACTAAAGTATCATATAGATAACCTTATGTCAAGCCTCTATATAAATAAAATTAATAGTAATTAGTTAGTTTTAAGAGATAAATCCTCTATGTGCTTCTTCGGGTCTTCATTTATCGTAATCTTGGATTTGTATTTATCCTCCAAGAATGAGATAGCATAGCGCTGTTCATTTAATAATCTCCATGCCACATCTGGATGGGCATAAAGGGATATCTTTGACCTATGAGGCAAACTCTTGAGCATCCTTTTCATCTGCCTTATGGCACTAATAGCCATTGTAAGGGTACTCTTTATGGAGCCTCTTCCCTTGCAATAGGGGCAGTTATCATACATCTTACTTTCAATAGAACCCCTCATCCTCTTTCTGGTCATCTGAATAAGCCCTATCTCTGAGACAGGAAGAACGTTGGAGCGCGCCTTATCCTGCTTTAAGGCCTCGGTAAACTTTTGATATACCTTATTCCTGTTACCCTCCTTCTCCATATCTATAAAATCCATGATTATTATACCGCCAAGATCTCTTAATCTTATCTGTCTTGCTACCTCGTTTGCCGCTTCAATGTTAACCTTAAAGACGGTCTCCTCAAGGTTCTTCTTACTAACAAACTTACCCGAATTAACATCTATAGCTACAAGACCTTCTGTTTGTTCAATGACAAGATACCCGCCCGATCTAAGACTAACCTTTGTATGGTATAGTTTCTCAATCTGTTGCGCTATTTGGGACTTTTCAAATAAATCCTCATCGCCTTGGTGAAATACAACCTTTTTCCTGAGATTAGGGCAGAGAATATTTACAAAGTGCAAAATTTTCTTAAACTGCTCTTTGGAATCTATAACAAGTCTTTCTACCTCCTCGGTAAACAGATCCCTAACCGTCCTTAAGATAATATCGAACTCCTTGTGAATCAAAAACGGCGTATCTTTGGTATTCGAAGAAGCCTTGTTTATCTTCTTCCAAAGGTTTAATAAATACTTTAAGTCTCTTTGAATCTCCCTTTTACCCTTACCTGTTGCAGCCGTTCTTACTATGACACCTATCCCCTGCGGAATCTTTAATGCCTCCAGTATCTTTTTTAATCTTTTTCTTTCTGCGTCGGTATCTATCCTCCTGGATATTCCAAGGTGCGCCTGGTTGGGCATAAGTACAATATATCTTCCCGGTAAGGTTATATTTGTCGTAAGCCTTGGCCCCTTCATGCCGTATGGCTCTTTAACAGCCTGAACCGTTATCATCTGGTTGGGCTTTAAGGTATTGGTTAATTTAACCTTCGGCTGGGCCTTCTTCTTTGGTACCAGTACATCGGTTTCAATATCGTGGGGCTCATCTTCAATAAGAAGCGGGTTTACTCTCTCGGATGTAAGCAAAAATCCGTTCTTCTTTATTCCGATATCAACAAATGCGCCTGCTATACCTGGAAGTACAGTCTTTACCTTGCCTCGATATATATTGCCTACAACGCCCACATCATCGAAGCGCTCTATGTAGAATTCACTTAATACACCATCGCAGGAAGCAGCAACTCTAACCTCTTGTGATTCTACATTTATTAAAATTTCTTTTTTCATTATATTAATAAATCTCCTATTTTACCCTAAGGCTTAAAGCCCGTGGTTTTTGGAATTATTTTCAACCCTAACTACCTCTTTTATCTTTATTCCTTCTGGCAGCTGGGAATTAATCTTTATCTTTACATCATCAAGGCTAACCTCTTGATCTAATACTACACTTGCATATTCAGAGTCTGACTCAAGCCCTAACTTCAATGCACGCTTGAAAAAAACCAGCGGATGAGGACTAAAACCGCTTGAAAGCTTAAGTGAAAAATCAGCCCTCCTAAAGACCCTTTGGAACAATCTCAAAAGGTCTAAATGAGAAATAAATTTCATCCATGATTTCTTAGTAAACTCTATTTTTAACACTAGGCCTTTATTATTCATTAATCTTGTTCAGCAAGGGGTACTTGTGCCCGTTAGGGTGCTTGTGCCCCTGCGAAGTACCCTAAGGGTACGAAGCGTGGGTAATAAACTACAAAACCACAGAGTATTACCATCTCTGTGGTCCTTAATATTATATAATTATAGTGTTACAGAGTATATTAATAATACTATTAATAGTGCTTTTAGTCAAACAAAAAAACCCCAAATATTGCATTGGGGTACTTGGGTTAATTTTTACCCTTTTGTTTAGTCTAAAGTGGCTCCGCTGGGCCCATTAAGCCTTATTACGCCAGTTTCATCCATATAGAATATCTTGCTACCGGTTACATAATTCTTCACCGGCATGGCTGTAACACTATAACTCTCTTCATTTTCAAAGTGGTAGGAAAATCTATATCCCTCTACCCCTTTAGTAGATGCATATTTAAAGCGTTCTGGGATATACGGTGGGGTCGAATAAGGAACCATTAAATAATTCATATTTATTGGGTATGTTTGTGGATTCTGAGATGATTTATATGAATCACACACAACGTTTAATATCCTTAGATTGGCCATTGCGAGTGCTTCGTTTGCACTTATTCTGGCGCGAAGCATATTGGGTACAACTATTACGCTGAGCAAAGTAACAATCGTAATGATTATCATTAGCTCAACGAGCGTGAACCCTTGGCTCTTATGGCCATGAGTAAATCTATTCAAAAAACCTCCTTATGTTTCAAAGACTAATTTTATCAATATATTTCGCTAAGGTCAAGTATGTAAATTAACTCCTTGGCCCATTGCTAGCATGTTTTCTTTGACTAGACTATCCTTGTCTATGCCTATATCAATCATATCCCAGGCCATGGTATCTTCAAAATCACGTTTTTTTGTATATTCGTAGGGATCTGTTCCTGTTTTACTAAAAGCATCTATCCAGGTATTAAATTTAAAGCTATCCTTCCAATTATCGAATTTACACCCATTCTCAAATGCCGATAAAAGAACCTTTGATAATTTTCTATCACCCCGTGAAAACACTGCTTCAATAAAGCTTGATTCTATATTGTGCACATTAACTTTATACACACCCTTTCTTAACATACTTTTCAATAAATTAGCCTTTTCTTTTAATACACCAATGTCCTCCATGGCATTCCATTGGAAAGAGGTATGTGCCTTTGGTATAAATGAAGCTAAGCTCGCATTGATGGTTGATGGATGTCCATCAACTTTGATTCTCAATCGGGATAGATCACGTGACATCTTAGCAATACCCTTTAAATCTTCCTCAGTCTCTGTAGGAAGACCGATCATAAAATAAAGCTTTAAATGCCTCCAACCCGCTTCAAATGCTTCTTGGCATGCGGTAAAAAGATTATCGATATCGATATTTTTGCTTAATACCTTTCTTAATCTTTCCGTGCCTGCCTCGGGCGCAAATGTTAATCCGGTCTTCTTTGTCTGGCTTATAAGCGAGGGCACATTCCTTAAAGCTTTTTCCACTCTCAAAGATGGCAGTGAAACACTAATGCCTTTAGATGAAAAATATTCATTTAGACGCAAGATAATATCTTTAATGTCAGGATGATCTATACTCGATAGTGAAACAAGGGATATCTCCTCATATCCTGTCATACGATATGTATCCTTAGCAAGCTCTAACACCTTGTCAGGATTCCTGAATCTTACCGGCCTTGTCACAGAACTTGCCTGACAAAACCTACACCGACGAGCACATCCACGCATAATCTCTATCGATATCCTATCGTGTATTATGTTTATATAGGGGACTATTTGATCAGTGGGATAGTATGCACTGTTAAAATCGCTAAGGTATCTCTTGCAGATCTTTAAAGGTAAGTTGTCTTTTCTTGGTACAAGGCCTTTAAAACTACCATCACCAGGGCCAAGCTTCTCTTCATATAAAGAGGGTACATATATTCCATTTAGAGAGGCGAGATTATTAAGCAGTTTATCCTTATTTGATCTAGCATCTTTGTAGGTCTCGATAATCTCAAAAAGCACTTCCTCTGCTTCTCCTATCACAAAGGCATCTATAAAATCTGAGAGGGGCTCTGGGTTAAAGCAGGAATACCCACCTGCAATTATAAGAGGCTCGTTTTTGGTTCTCTCATTAGCTCTTAGATTTACATTGCCCAGCTTAAGAATATTTAGGGCATTTGTATAGTTTAACTCGTGCGCTATGGAGAAGCCTATAATATCAAACTCTTTTAGGGGTCTACGGGATTCTAAGGAAAATATTTCAAGAGAATGTTTTTTAAGGAACTCTTCAAAGTCTCCCCAAGGAGAGAAGAATCTTTCACACACAACACCGTCTATCGAATTTAATATTTGGTATATTATCTTAAAGCCAAGGTGGCTCATTCCAACTTCATAGGTGTCCGGAAAACAAAGTGCAAATTTTACATCCTGTTTATTGAAATCCTTGCTTACGGAATTTATCTCTCTGCCAATATACCTGCCCGGCTTATTTACATTAGCCAAATTATCAAATAGCAATTTATCCAAATCTATATTTTTAGACATGATAAAAGTTCAAGTTTATATTTTTAAGCTTCTTAGAAACATTATAGTCGGTCATATCTATATGTAGCGGTGTTATAGAAACATACCCTTTCGATATCGCCCTTTCATCGGAACTAGAATCTTTACCCTGGTCCACCAAATTTCCTTTAAGCCAATAGTATTTATTGCCTCTTGGATCAACCCTTTTATCGAATGATTCCTTTGATATAGACTTTGCTTGAGAAGTAATCTTAACCCCACGTATATTTTGAGATGGAATATTTACGTTAAGTATAACCCCTTGCTTATTTAAAATCCCTTTTATATCATGCAATAAACTCTCTATAAAAATAGCTCCTCTACTAAAATCCATATTCTTAGAGAGCTCCTGTGAAACAGAAATTGCATTTACTCCAAGAATAGAAGCTTCAATAGCTGCACTAACTGTACCGGAATAAAGAAGGTTAGCTCCAACAT
>CAZOIE010000002.1:0-15828 GCA_964579905.1 uncultured Planctomycetia bacterium | reverse complement strand
ATCCGGCAGAGGCATTTAACAAAGGTGCAGAGGAGATGGGCTACGAGGTTGCACACTATGAAAAATACCAGTTCGGAGCCGGCGATAAGTGGGGGCCGCTGCTTTCCAGGATCGATGATGCCCAACCAGCCTTTATTACCATGTTCAACTTCATGGGCACAGATGCAGCCGCATTCATGAATCAATTAAGAGACTATTTTGGTAATGATTTAAATACAATAGTCTTGATGTACTACGTACCTGCGGTCCCGGAGTTTCTCGAGCTGGCCGGCAAAAATGCGGAAGGTGTCATTTGGTCCACCAATCCACTTGAATTTGAAACCAAGGAATATAAAGAGTTCAAAAAAGGTTATGTCGCAAAATATAAGAGTGAACCCATCGGAAATGCGGCGCTTCTCACCTACGATGGATTCGGTATGTGGGCTCAGGCTGTCGAGCGGGCCGGTTGTGTCGAGTGCTATCCGAGAGTTGTATCGCTGATCAAGGAGTCGGTTTATGATGGGGCTTCCGGTACATATGTATTCAAGTCAGATGACCTGACGGTATTGCCCGGGGAATATTTATTGCCTTTTGCTCATTATCAAATCCAGGATCAAAAGCACGTATCCGTTGATCCGCCCAGGTTTAAAAAGGCTGATTATAAAAAGCCACCCTGGATCAAATAAATGTTGCCGGCAGGGGACTACACCCTTAGCTGGGTGCGGTCTCCTGCAGCAAAATGTGAAGCGTCTCGGAATTTAATCTGCCGATCTCCGGTTTTTTAGGCCACCGTAAACAAAACCTGGCGAAATAACCCCCCATAGGCAATGTTGGGGTAAATACGCTGCTTAGGATAAGGCGGAAAATGAAAGCCTTTATTAATGCAATGGTTACCGGTATTGTTTCAGGGTCACTTTATGCTGCCATGGCCTTGGGACTGACCATCGTCTATGGCGTGGTGCGGATCTTTAATTTCGCACATGGGCTGATGGCGCTCATGGGCGGCTACTTTGCCTGGGTCATACTGACAAAAACAGGGCTGGGGCTCATCCCGGCCATTGTCGCCTCATCCGTCATTATGTATTTCTTCGGGCTGGCGCTGTATGGGGCGACCATCAAACCATTGCTCCGCAAACCGGACTGGGAGATGTCTACGGTTGTATTTACACTCGGTGCGGGTATCCTCATTGAAAATTCACTGCTGCAAGTATTCGGCCCCCGGTACAAGGTCATTCCCAAATTTATTCAGGGCAACATAAAGCTTGGATATGTTCGATTGCAGTGGCATGACATCGTTTTGCTTTTTCTCATAATTATTTTCTTTATTGCATTTATCATTTTCTTGAAAAAGACTTGGTTCGGTCAGGCCATGCGGGCTGTGGCCCAGGATATGGACGGGGCCAGAATTGTAGGTATCAATCTACACAAAACGTTCAGTCACACATTCGCACTGGCAATGGCCGTTACGGGTTTCAGCGGTATTTTATTGGCAACAAAGCTCTATATTTCTCCACCCATTGGATGGGACTGGATGACCAAAGGCTTTGTGATCATCGTCTTAGGGGGTTGGGGCAGTGTCCCGGGGGCATTGTACGCCGCACTCATTCTGGGAGTGATAGAAGCGCTGACCATGCTGTACATCGGTTCCATGTGGGTATTTCCCATCTGGACGGTTTTATTCTTGGTCGTACTTTTAATCAGACCACAGGGCCTATTGGGCGGGCGGGCGGCCTAATCCAACGGTTTAAAAAGGAATCGTTTATCCATGGGCAACACATTTACGTGGAAAAAAATAGTTTTTCTTATTTTTCTTATTTTTTTAGCCCTTTATCCAGTCCTGCATGGCAGCGACTACATCATGCATATTTTCAACATCTTTTTCTTCTGGGCTGTCGTCGCTTCCAACTGGGATTTGATTGCCGGCTATGCGGGGACACTTTCTCTGGGTAACGTGGCTTTTTTTGCCATTGGCGGGTACATTTCCGGAATGCTGGCCAAATTTTTTGGATGGTCGCCCTGGTTGTGTATATTAATGGGCGGGGCAGGCAGTGCCGGTATCGTGGTCCTTCTAGTGGGGCTACCTTCCCTTCGGTTGAGCGGCATTTATATTGCTCTCTGGTCACTCATGTTTGCCATGGTGCTACCGACCTTTATCTCCCAGACCAAAGATATTACCGGCGGTGTACGCGGACTCAGTGAAATCCCGCCGCTTTTCGAGGGTATCACCCCCATGATATCCTACTACATTAATTATTGCTTTTTCCTCGTTGCCCTAATCATTGTCTATAAAACGATCCAATCTTCAAACGGCCTGGCCTTTATGGCCTTACGCGACTCGCGTGATTTCGCTACGGCCTTGGGCATTAACGAATACAGAGAAAAGCTTAAAGTATTCACCTTGACCTCCTTTTTAACCGGCCTTTCCGGAGGGTTATATGCCCATCATATCGGGGATATTTCACCGGCTCTTTTAGGAATCACACCCTTTTTGATGGGCCTTGCTATGGTAATGGTGGGTGGCCTGGGGCAATTTCCCGGAGCCATTATCGGTGCATTTATTATTACCTGTGCCGGTGAATACTTCCGCCTCGCCGGGCCGTGGCGTCTGTCCATCATCGGCGCCTTGATGTGTATCAGCATTCTGTTTTTCCCGGGGGGGTTGATGGAATTGGTAGACCTGATTGACAAAAAGTTTGTCAGGCGGAGCCAGAGTATGGCCGTAAACGGTATTAAATAATCAAATTAGAATGTGCAATATCCAAAGGATGGCTATGACACGTCACAGTCTAGTGTCGTTTCATGCCTCGTTGTGCTTCCAAGAGGATGAAAAATTATGGAAAACTCGGACAAATTAATTGCGGATACCGGTTCGATCGAAGTCGGAAAATCGGCGGATTTTGTTATTTTGAGCCACAATTTATTTGAGATACCTCCTGAAAAGATATCAGAAACAGATGTTCTGCTGACGGTATTCGAAGGAGAAGTCGTTTTTGATGCATCAAAAGAAAATCCCCACAACGAAAAGTTTTATTTAGATATTGGGAAAAGGGAGATGATATATGATTACCCACCCCGATATTAACTGGAAGAAGCTCCAGAATGATCGTCGCGTGCGAGTCGCTCAATTGATGAGGGACTTAAACCTCAACCATACAAAAAACATCATGGCCGATGTAAACGGTTTGCCTTATTATTTAAAAGTTGAAGACGTTTTTGTGGTAGAGAAAAACGGCCTGCGCCAACTCTCACCTTGCGGGTATTCACTCAAGGGGTCTTAACCGGTTAGATTTCCATTATTAAAAATTGATTTGGTTGATATCGGCCATACTTGAAAGGACAAGGATGAGATCTCACTTTTTCGAATATGAATTACAAATACTCCCAAGACTCATTGATGACAAAGTCTCTTTTGCGCAGTTCTTCGACAAACGGTGCTGCCGGCAGCATGGTTTCGACCCCGTCGACCCCTTTTTTCTGGACCATTCCCCGGGCCATCATCTGAGCTCCGATCGACAGCGGAATACCGACATTTTTGGAATAGGCCCGTGGGCCGCCCCATTTCTGCATAGGGGGGTGACTTGTGACAAATCGACACCGGACATGATGATCCTGCAAGTATCCGATGACCTCGATTTGAACCGAGTATCCCCAAACTTCGGTTTGATCCCCTTGGGGTGAATTTAACAAATAGGATCGAATAACGCTCATGGGATCGATTTGAGACCCTTCATAGGAGACCGGTTTCGATTCAAACAGGCCATAATCATAGAGACCGCGAACCAGTCCCATGGCCCGCGGCGGAAAACAACCGCGAATATAGACGTTTTTGACGCCAGGGACATTTTTGGAAAGCGTTTGCGATTCGCCGTGGGGGACATAATAAGTGGTTTGCGTACCGATGGGTTCGGGGAAAGCGACGCTTCGGGCTCCGGAAAAGGGCGGATGGGAGATGAGCTGACCGTTTTCATAGGAGTAGCGGTTTTCGGTGCGCGGGTCAAACTCCCATAAGATCACATGCAGGAGTCCGGGTGAACGGGCGATGGACCGAAAGGCGGCAAAATCGATATCGATCTGCTCCACCTGGCTCAACCGATCCGCGCCCAGGCGCGCCAAAATGTTGGTGATGCCGGGGGTTATGCCGACGCCTCCCACAATCGAAACGCAGGCGTCCCGGGCTTCTGGATCCAATGCCAGCGTCTCTTCGTGGGGGCTGATCAAATCGATCATATCAACTTTGGCCGTGATGGCGGCTTTAATCGCCTTTTCGCAGTAATCCCGCGGCAACCCATTGGCGACGATATCGAAACCTTGCATCAGCCCGGCCATCGCCGAAATACTGCCGGCATCGATTTGGGTGGTTTTTAGCCGGCTCTGTCCCAACTCCTCAACCAGCGCTTGGGCTTTAGCGACATCGATGTCCGCCACCATGATCTCGTCAAAATCACTCGTTTGGGCAAGGTCGATGGTCGTTTCGGTTGCCATGGCACCCACCCCGCCGAGAACCAGAATTTTTTTCATCTTATGCATCTCCTTTTGATTTATGGATCATCTCCCAATTTATATGAAATTATAGGAGAAACGTCTAATTAGGCCTCTCACCGGCCGCCTGGCATATCAACCATTAGCAAATGCAGCGGAATCGGTCTGGCCGGGGGGCGCGTCGTCATGGCCTGAATTTCCATGGGGTCGACGCCGAATTCCCTTTCCAGCATGGCCGCCGTAGACGGCATGCAAGTGGCACCCTGGCAATATCCCATCCCCATCCGCGTCCGCTTCTTGATATCGTTTAAGGCTGTGGTTCCGGCGCGAACGGCGCGGCGGATGTCGCCGGCCTTAATCCCTTCACAGCGACAGATGATGGTTTCATCGGATATGTTGGCATAAAGATTGGCCGAAAACCGGTACATGCGGTCCATGGCGTAACGGAATTTGCGCAACGATGCCAGTTCCCGGTGTTCAGGCATGGCGGATTCATGGGCCCGGCGGATTGAAATAATACCGGCAGAGGCGCTCGCATAAAGGCCTGCCAACTTTCCCTCCAGGCGGGCGACCAGCGCACCGGCGATTCCGGCTCCGTCGCCAGCCACAAAAACGCCGGGTTGATCTGTTTGCATGTTCTCATCGTGGTCCGGGATCCAGCCACCGGTCAAGGGGTGATAAATGTGTCTGCAACCCAGCATGCGGGTCAGCCATGTGGATGGAATAAGTCCATAACCGATACACACCGTATCGATTTCAAAAATCCTTTTATCTCCCGCTATGGGAACACACCTTGAATCGACTTTGCCGAGAATGGCCTTCCGTGCTTGCCCCTCACCTTCAACGCCCTGCAACACATACGACCGCAGCATGGGGATACCGGCGCGCTTGAGTCGATAAAGGTAACCCAGACCCTGTTTGATCAATGCAGGCCGGGAAAGCATTTGAGGTAGATAGCGCCAGTTACCCTTGGCCGAAGCGGATTCAGCCACGGCCACCACATCCAGGCCGGCATCCAACATCTGATCGGCCACAACCAGTTGAAGTGGTCCGCTGCCGGCAAGCATGACCCTTTGCCCCGGGCGAACCGCTTGGCTTTTGAGAAGTACCTGGGCAGCGCCGGCGGTCATTACCCCGGGCAGAGTCCAGCCCGGGACCGGCAAGGGGCGTTCATACGCACCCGCAGCCGCCACAATCGCCTTGGCGTCGATAAGGATCAAATCATCCCGGCGTGCCACAGCCAGCCGGCGTGAGTCAAAGACACCCCAAACAAGGGCGTCGTTCCAAATAGTAATGACATCTGAAAGTTGGGCGACGCGATTGAGGAGCGCACGACCATCGGCATAATCACGGCCGAGTTTTTCAAACGCATCCACTTCAAACACTTCCGGCAACTGCCGGTATATCTGGCCCCCCGGCAGTGGATTCTCATCGATAACCAGCACCTTTGCACCTTGGTCGGCCGCAGTCAGTGCCGCACTGAGACCGGCCGGGCCGGCACCGATAACGACAATCGACGCCTCCTGCTGTACCAGCCGCCCGGGGGAAGGGCGGGAGGCGTCTGGATCGAAACGCCCCAGGCCGTCTTGCAGGACAATTTGCTGTCCGGCAGCAACCGGTGTGACGCAGGCACGGATGTTGGGTTGCCCGTTGACCGTCACCAGACACCCGTAACAGACGCCCATATTGCAGTAAAGTCCCCGTGGATCTCCGTGATGGGGGGCCCTGCGCAGATGACGGATGCCGGCGGCCGTCAAAACGGCGCCGATGGTCTCTCCCGCATAGGCCGTAAGCGTTTGGCCGTCAACCTTTATCTCTATCGGTTTCCCGCGGCGGATACCATTTTGGATGCGTAAAGGCTTTTGC
Organism: uncultured Planctomycetia bacterium; assembly: GCA_964579905.1. Taxonomy (GTDB): domain Bacteria; phylum Omnitrophota; class Gorgyraeia; order VGKN01; family VGKN01; genus CAZOIE01. The sequence goes on along the minus strand of CAZOIE010000002.1, from coordinate 9,504 downwards.
ATCTGATCTAGGGCGCTTTCTAAATCTTTAATTCAAGATAGAAATTCTGTTCCTCTGAACCATGTAATAAATAAATGATGCTGCTTTGGCGTATAGCGTTCAAAAATACAAATTGACTTATTTATCCGGCCTACTGAACCGGTCCACCCGCAAAGCGCCGATCGCTTGTTCGGTTTTTCCATCTATGATTAGTTCGCTGACGGCTTTGCCGGTGCTGGCGCTGTAGCGGACGCCGGTGGCGCCATGCCCGGAGGCAATGATCAGCTTCGAGCATTCCGGAACAGGACCGATAATCGGCAGATTATCGTCACTGACGGGACGGAATCCGGCAAAGAAACGCAACCCTCTCAGTCGTCTTATTTCAGGGATGGCGCGGCCCAAAAAGTTCATATATGTCATAAGCATTTCGAGAGTGATTCGGTTTTCAAACCCAACGAGTTCGCGTTGACTTCCAAGATATAAGTTGCCGCTGGCGACCTGCTTGGCATAAAAATGGCCGCAGCAAATAACCACATGGCGCAACATCGGGGAACAGGCTTCGGTAATGATCACCTGACCCCGGGCCGGTACAATGGGAATATGGGCATCGATTGAATTGAGGACCTGCGGAGTCCAGGCGCCGGCGGCCACAACCACCCATTCAGCCGCGTAGTCTCCCTTATCCGTAATCACCCGTTCAATGCGATCGTCTTTGACTTTGATGTCCAGCACCCGCACGCCGTAGTCAATTCGACTACCCCGGTCTAAAGCCGCGTTCAAAAAGCCCTCACTCAGGCGAAACGGATTCAGGTGATAACCATCACGGTTGTAGAAGGCGGCTGTCGTCAGGGGCCCCAGCATCGGTTCCACACGGCGCGCTTCGGCCCCGTTTAGCAGCTCGCCGTTCAGTCCCATTTGACGGCTTATTTCAAAGAAGCTTTGAATTTGCGGGACTTCATTGTCATTCAGGGCCACGTAAAGCGTCCCGGTGCGCATGATTTCCAACGGTTGATCGAAATCGGGTTCACGTTCCAGGATCAGGCCATGGCTTTCAATGTTGAAAGAACGAAGCAATTCAGGCGTGTCGCCGAAGGTGATCATAGCAGCGCTTGCACCGGATGCGCCTGATGCCAGATGGCTGCATTCCAGCATCCGAACTTTTATATCGTTGCGTGAAAGAAAATAGGCACAGGCTGTGCCGATAACCCCAGCCCCGACAATGATTACGTCTGCTTTCATCCACCTTCACTCCAAATGGTTTGATGCTGATCCTGATCCTCTATCGTAGATGTGTATTATTAAGTTCGTACAATTAAAAGCTCCCCAGACAAAAAGAGGCAGATTATTCAGTGTCCTGCCACTCTTTTACTACTATTGAATATAGTTTCGATGATCCGTAGCTGACACGTAAAATTAGACAGAAAAATTATTACTCTTTTGCCCCATGTTTCTTTAACAGCTCCACGACATCTTTGCGGTGGGAATCTTCAGCGCGTTTCAAGGCGGTCTCTCCGCTTTTTGCTTTAGCCTTCACATCAGCGCCTCTTGCTATTAAGCATTCTACTATTTCAATTGGTCCCCAACAGGCTGCATTCATTAAAACAGTTTGACCGTATTTATCCTTTGCATTAACATTGGCGCCTTTCGTTATTAATAGATCTATTATTTCACACGTCCAGTCTTTTGCATGTTCCGCAGCGTCCATTAAAGCAGTGTTACCACTGTTATCCTTAATGTCGACATCGGCACCTTCGTCAATCAGTAATTCTACGATACTGCCATAGCCCCCTAATGCTGCATTTACTAGAGCGGTATCGCCATAATTATCTTTTGCATTTACGCCCGCGCCGTGAGCTATCAATAACTTGGCTATCTTTATAAAACCTTTTTCAGATGCATACATCAATGCCGTTTTGCCATATATATTTTTTAGATTAACCTCCGTTCCCTTATCCAGTAATGTTTTTACGTGAGTTTTGTTACCCTGTTTTACCCACTTGACCAAAAGCGGTTCGTCTCCAACCCAAGCAATATTCGGCAAAAGGTAAGCACTTGTGAGGATAACCGATGTTAATATCAGCTTGTTCATATTTAAAAAATAACAGGTTTCCAGTATGGCAAAAGACCACGTGAAGAGAAACTGTTGCCAGACCGGCAATAGACAGGAGATTTAAATCGGCATGGGGCAACGGGCATGGCATCGGGCGTTGTATGTGGAAACGTGATTGCTCTTTACGATGCGAACGGAGGATTTTCATCCATAAAGGGGAGCATGGTCCCTAAGCCTTTTTCTTTAGCCCGTGCTAAAACCTCCGTTGCCATGAAAACATCATGGATTGCTACACCGACGTTAAAATCGATGACGCGTTCTTCACGGTTCTGGCGACCCGGCTTTTTCCCAATAATTATTTCTCCTAATTCGGCATGCAAATCCGGTAGCGGGGCATAGTACCCAGCAGTTCCTCCGACAAAGCGGTCGAATTGCTCCCAATCATCGACAATAAATTTATCCATTTTACGCATGGTTACGGATTCCCAGCCACGGGTATGAACGGGCAGGGCAAGTGCTCCCTTGCCAACCCATTTTTCTTTAAATAGCCGTTCATCAAGGTGCCCCGTGGCTGTAACAATGACATCAGCGCCTTCAAAGACCTCCTCGATCGACTGTCCCGACTCAACTCGAAAGGGAACATGCTCGTTCATCAAAGAGATTAATTTCCGAGAGGCCTCCGCATTGTTATCAAAGATTTTAACAACTTCTATGTCGTGCAGCACTTCCTTGAGACTCAACAAATGATAGCGTCCCTGAACTCCAGCACCGATTATACCAACGACTTTGGCATCTTTGTTAGCCAGGTATTTCGCTGCCACGGCGGATACAGCGGCTGTCCTCAGGGTGGTAATGTAGCCACCTTCCATCACGGCCAGCGGTTGACCGGTATTGACATCATTGAGCACAATGAGACCCATGATAGTGGGGAGACCATATTTATAATTACCGGGAAAGCCGCTCACCCACTTTATGCCGCTTACATTCTTGCGCTGAAGATACCCTGGCATGGCGTGAATAAAGGCATCACTCAGAGGATGAATTCCCGGCTTCGGGGGATTCTCAAACTCCTTGAGGCCGTGTTCCCTAAGGACTTCTTCCACAATGTCAATCGCCTCCTTCATTGTCAATCCTACTTCGATCACGTCCTTCTGCGATAAGTAATGCAACTCGATTTTTTTCATATGTTTTTTTCCTCACATCTGCGCAAAAAACTGCCTAACCCCGGATAAATAGAAAAAGGCATTTAACAGGGTAAATTTTAGTTCATTTTAGTCACTTTTTGGCTCATCCTGGATAGGTTATTCAGTATTTTTTTCAAAGTACTTTCTTGCCATACCCGCACCCACCAGGACGATAACACTCAAAAGTACCAGGAGCGTGGACACAGCGGCAATGGTCGGGTTGATTTCGGTTCGGATCCCATCCCACAATTTCTTCGGAAGGGTTGACAAGGTAGGGCTGCTGATAAAGAGCGCTATGATCAGTTCGTCAAATGAAATAAGGAAGGCAAAAAGGCCGGCCGAAATCATACCGGGCAGCGCCAGCGGGATAACCACCCGTCTGAGTGTGGTTATCCGGTTGGCCCCGAGGTTCCTGGCCGCATGCTCCACCTCCACGTTTATCCCTCTCAAATTGGCCGTCATGACGATCACCACAAACGGAAGCGCCATAATTGTGTGGGCCAATGTAAACCCGATTAGCGTCCCGGTCAGTCCCAGGTCTGAATAGATTTTATAGACGGCCACGGCGGTGACCAGCACGGGGGTTACCATGGGGGAAATGATAAAGGAATTGATGATACTCTTGCCGGGAAAACGTCCCCGAATAAGCCCGTAGGCAGCAAGACTTCCCACGGTCGTCGCCAGGATGGTAACCAGAAAAGCCACCTCAAAACTCGTTAGTGTGGCCGCCAGCCATTCCTCGGATTCAAAATAATTGAGATACCATTGATAGGAATATTGCTTGGGGGGAAATTCCAGAAAGCGCGCGCCACTGAAGGAGATGGGCACAACGATAAAATTGGGCATTATCAGAAAAAAGCAGACAAGTCCGCAAAACGTGTAAAAAATTGTGTTTTTAAAGGTTTGCCAATGCTTCTCACCCAACACATCTTTTTGCATAATGTTCACTCCCCATGGATCCGTTCAAGGCTCATGAAGCGATTGTAGATAAGGTAGAGGGTGGTTGTAACAACCATTAGCAGGGTGGAAAGCGCTGCCCCAAACCCCCAGTTAAAAGTCTCTTCAATCTCAGTTTGAATGACCTGCGAGATCATGGTATCCTTTACACCCCCCAAAAGAGCAGGGGTAACAAAGAAGGCCACGGCCAGGATGAAAACCAGCAGGCAGCCGGCCCCCACGCCCGGCATGCTTAAAGGTAGATACACCCTGAGAAATTGTTTGTAAGGTGGCGCTCCTAGACTCGCCGCAGCCTGTGTGAGCTCCTTGGGTATGCCGGACATCACGGAATAGAGGGTCAAAATCATGTAGGGGAGCATAAAATGAATCATGCCTACCAGCACACTGAAGCGGTTAAACAGCATGGGCAGTGGTGACGATAATATGCTCCCCTGAATCAAGAGCTGATTGATGACCCCATTGTGGCCCAGCAGGGCCATCCAGGCATACATCCGTACCAGGATACTGGTCCAGAACGGGAAGAGGACCACCGGGAGAAGAATATTGCGGGTGGTTGCCGGCACATGCGCAAACAGGTACGCAACCGGGTACCCTATTAACAGCGCCCCCAGGGTGGTAAGGATGGATACTTCAAAAGTAATACGAAATATACGCAAATAGACCGGGCGTGTGAAAGCCTTTACATAGTGCTCGGTGGTAAAAGAGGGATCAAAAACGCTGTTGAGCAGGAAAGTACAAATAGGATATACAAAAAGGCACAATAAGAGCACCACGGCAGGAACAACAAAGGCAAATACAGTCAATTTTTCCCAACGCTCCAAACGGGCGAGTTGTTTAATATAAGGACGTTCAACAGTGGCCGCTGCCGCCTGGCTCACTAATTCTGCCATTTTCTCCACTCTCCTTTTGGATTAAGAAATAGCCGACCCTCACCGGTGGGTCGGTGACGGGTGAGGATCGGCAAAGGTGCTACTGGAGTTTCCATTCACGCCAGCGCTCAACCATATCTACATATTTGGTCGACCACCACGAAAAATCGCACTTTATCATTTTGTCCGCATAGGTCAGCGGCATCCTCTCAAGGAGTTCCTTGGGAAGATATTTGAGGGATTTTTTATTCACCGGTCCATAATCGATATACTGCGACAGGCGCCAGTTGTTTTCAGGGAAAGTGGCCCACGCGATATAGAGCATGGCCAGGTCCTTGTTCTTGCACCCCTTTGGAATATACCAGGAATCCGCCACCATTTGCGCGCCGTCCCATACGACGGCAACCGGGGCACCTTCTTTGGAGACCGTGCTGATACGCCCGTTCCACCCGGTGGCCAGGACGACCTCCTTGTCAGTCAACATTTGAGGCGGTTGGGCCCCTTGAGTCCACCAGACATTGACATGCGGTTTGATTTCATCCAGTTTTTTGAAAGCCCGCTGGATCTTTTCCTCTGTCAAAGGATAAATCTGGTCTTTGGGAACACCGTCTGCAAGCAGGGCCAATGGAATATTGAAGATGGGATTATCGCGCATGGCGCGCCGACCCGGAAACTTTTTCACATTCCAGAAATCCACAGCTGAGGTGGGGGCCTTGTCACCGGGGAAAACATCGGTCCTGTAACCCAAAAGTTCACACCAGCTGATAGTGCCCATGTGCCACTTGGAATAAAAAAAGGAATCCACGTCCCTGGCATCGATAATATTGAAATCCAACTCTTCCAGGTAACCTCTGTTTCCGAGATCATCTAATTTGTAGGCGCCGCCGTCCACCACATCCCAGGTGACTTTTTTGGCCTTTACCATGGCCATGACCTTCGAAGTGGCTGCCGGGCTGTCTTCTACAATCTTGATGCCAAATTCTTTTTCAAATGGTTCATAATAAGCCTTGCGTTGAGCGTCCTGATAAGACCCTCCCCAGGAAGTGATTACCAATTGGCTTCCGCGGTACTTTTCCAGTCGCGCCTTAACCTCATCCAACGTGAGGGGATCACCTGCACCGGCGGTAAGCACTCCGGTCAACGTGAACAGGACTGCCAGGCCCAGAACAATAATGCTTTTTTTTGTCATAACCCCTTACCTCCCTTTCACATACTTATGCATGTTTTGATAAAATCAGTGTTGATGGTTCGCCGGGTTGGCACCTTTGCTTTTTTGCCTCACCTCCTTCCGTGTCCCTTAAGCCCTTAGGGTTCTTGATAGTCTAATTTTCAGAATCCGGAGAGACATCTGATTCCACTAACAACATCTCCTCTTTTTCCCAACCAACAGCGATCTTTTCACCCTTGCTCAAAAGCTTCCGCCCTTTGCGATTGGTCGCTTTCACTGTGAGCTCAATTGAAGGGCTCAGTTTAATGCGATATTTGGTAAATTCTCCCAAATAGAGGAATTCAAGTACGGTCCCCTGATAAGTGTTGTCAACGTTTCCGGCATCATCCCCAACCAGTATTTTTTCCGGGCGCAGGGAGTAGGTGGCCCACTTTTCGGGGCGTTTGAAAGAATCTCGAAAAAGGGCAGTCATTGAGATCGTTTCATCCAGTTGAACCGTTCCCCCCCTCTCATCTTTGGCGATGACCTCGCCGGTCAGGAAATTGGTCTCGCCTATGAAGTCGGCCACAAATCGGTTTTCCGGCAAGTTGTAAAGGTCATCGGGCTGCCCCACCTGTATGATGCGCCCCTCGTTGAAGACGCAGATTCGATCCGAAAGAGTCAACGCCTCGGCCTGATCATGGGTGACATAAAGGATTGTGGTCCCGAGCGCAGAATGGAGTTGCTTCAGTTCGATCTGCATATTCTCCCGCAGCTTAGCGTCCAGGGCACCAAGGGGTTCATCAAGCAATAGCACCGTCGGTTCAAATACGATGGCGCGGGCCAGGGCAACACGTTGTTGCTGGCCGCCGCTGAGTTGATGCGGCCGCCTGTTTTTAAAGCCCCCGAGACGCACCAGGTCAAGGGCCCATTTGACGCGCTCCTTGATCTTCTCTTTCGGCGTGCGCCGCATCTGTAAGGGAAATGCCACATTGTCGCCCACACTCATGTGGGGGAAAAGGGCGTAATGCTGAAACATCATCCCCACATTACGCTTGTGAGCGGGAACAGTGACAATAGAATTGCCGTTTACCCGGATATCACCATAAGTGGGGATCAGAAAACCGGCCACCATCATCAAGGTGGTGGTTTTACCGGAACCGCTGGGCCCCAGGAATGTGAGGAATTCTCCTGCTTGAATTTCAAGATTGGCTTCCTGAACCGCCCCTACTTTCCCGAAAAATTTTGTAAGACCATCAATGGTGATAGGGGCACCTTTAAGATTTGAAGAATGGTTCTCAGGCATCAGCATCCCTCCTGATAGGACGATTATCTGAAATGAAAAAGAAGGAATAGTGTATAATCACACAAAAATATACAGATAGTCGGCTATATATAAAAATCAGGAATAATTTATTTATTCTTAATAAATACTTGACGTCGACAATAAGAATAATCTATACATTCATAGAATGTCAAGGAAAAAGTTGACACCTTTTCTATAGTTGTAACTTGTTGATAATAAAATAAAATTCATTAAGATGGAGGAGGGTTGAGCATGATCTTGGAGGGCGGTCATAACATGTATGGTATTCCAATCGGCGTTCTTTGTCTTGAGTCAAAGTTTGCCAAAGTTCCGGGGCATATCAAAAACGCAACCACCTTTGATTTTCCACTGATCTATAAAACCGTCAAGGGGGCGACGGTCAAACGGCTTATCGATCAGATGGATCGAAGTCTTTTGACACCCTTCATCGAGGCGGCCCGGGAACTTGAAAACGATGGTGTTCGCGCAATTACCGGCAGTTGCGGCTTTTTGGTTCTTTTTCAAAGGGAACTGGCAGGCGCTGTGAATGTCCCGGTTATTGCCTCCAGCCTCATTCAAGTCCCCATGGTGTACGGCATGCTCAGGCGCGATCAAAAAGTCGGCATTATGACGGCCAAAAAAGAGAGTCTCACCAAGGAACACCTTCGCGCTGTCAACGCTGAGGCCATACCGGTATGCATCGCGGGGATGGACGAGCAGGAAGAATTCCGTGATGTCATCATTGAGGGAAAAAGAAATAGGATGAATATGGATCGCCTTGAGAGGGAATTCCTTTTGGTTGCTGAATCCCTTGCCGCGGAAAATCCGGATATGGGTGCCATTGTGTTGGAATGTACCGACATGCCGCCTTTTGCCCATCGCATCCAACAAAAGATCAACCTTCCTGTCTTTGACATCATTACTTTGACGCACATGGTATATGATGCCGTGGTAAGGCGGCCGTACCTGGGGATCATGCCGCGTTAAGAAATCGCACAAAAGGATCGGCAGAGGGATAAAAATGGGGAATAATATTTGCAATGTGTTGAGAGAAAGAATCATTACACTTCATTATCGCCCCGGTCTTCCGCTAAACGAGAAGAGCCTCGCTGAGGAATTTCAAGTCAGCCGGACCCCTATCAGGGAAGCACTCATCCGTCTTTCTGAAGAAAACCTGGTCACTATCATCCCCCGTTCAGGCGTTCGTGTTTCCGACATCAACCTGGTTGATCTTCAAGAATTGATTGGTATGCGGTTAATTCTTGAACGAGGGGTCGCGAAACTGGCGACGCAAAATGCAACAGAAAAAGATATTCAGGATTTAGAAAAATTGCAGGAAAAAGTGCGATCATTAAAACCTGAAGTTGTTTCTGAAATGATGGATTGTGACACAAAATTCCATCAGATTATCAGGCAGGCTGCCCATAATCAACTTCTCGATAAATTTCTAAAAATAATCCAACACCAATTTATTCGGATTGAATACTTGATTTCCTACAGACCGGAACTGATTCCGACAGATTATTTGTCAAAAGTTGTTGCGGCGCTGAAAAAAAGGGATGCAGCTGAAATGGAAAGACTGATGGTGTTCCATGCAGACTACTTTGTTGCGAGAGTTAAAGATTTTTTCAAATGATACCGCTCTTTGCCGGAAACCTTCGAAATTGCTTTTTTGTTGATCGGACCATAGAAGATGTGGCTGGCGATCGGCTAGTTGTTTTCCGACAGGGATGGATTGGCACTGAAAATGTGAAGTTATTTTTGCGTGAGCCCTGGTTTGGCAAACCGGTCTGCCCGGAAAGCATCGAGGGACTGTTCCGTTCTTCCGTCCAGGATAAGTTCGCTGACGGCTTTGCCCGTACTGGCGCTGTAGCGGACGCCGGTGGCGCCATGCCCGGAGGCAATGATCAGCCTCGAGCATTCAGGAACGGGACCGATAATGGGCAGGTTATCGTCGCTGACGGGACGGAATCCGGCAAAGAAACGCAACCCTCTCAGTCGTCTTATTTCAG
>CAZOIE010000001.1:0-22604 GCA_964579905.1 uncultured Planctomycetia bacterium | reverse complement strand
CGTAGAGGTGAAGGCCTTCATGTCGGTGAACTACAGAAAGACCTTAATGTATTCTTAAAGGGTTATCAGGCGACCGATTACCTATTTACTCAAGAGGAGATAGATACATTACCTATGCATTATGTCGCGCAGCTCTTATATCGCATTATGTTAAATGCAAATAAACTGATAGGTGATGCTGATCATGATACAGAATCAGCAGAAATGGCCAGGTGGCATATAAATGGCCTAAGAGAGATAAGAACGGCCTTTGGTTTAGAGCAGCCTGATACATTACCGTATACCCTTTCTAAGATAAGGGTTGCAACAAGGTCTATGGGATCATTTAAATCGAAGAAGCCCAAGGATTGCGATATAGATTCATTGGACGATACAGCATTTGATGAAAGATCCTATAAGTTTAAGCCGAATGAGCCTGCAAGAAATGAGAAAGCCTTAGAGCTTGATGAGATCGTAACTGCTTCAAGTGATTTCCTAAGAGGGGCACTTCTTCCTTTAATAGAGGATGTAGCGTTGGGTGAGGATAAGGCTATTATCGGCCTTGGAAATAGCATCCCTGATGTAGAAGGTTTTGTGACTACACACCATAACCTGGGCCATATGACTATTGAGGTACTAGCTGATTATTTCAATGTTGAATTAAAGGCTTATAAAGATCTTCGCTGCAAGATAGCAGAGGTTAAGCTTGAAGGAGGAACTCTATATCTAATTCAAAACGATACAGACATAAATTTCTGCGGGGCTCATGTAAGAAGAGCCCTTAGTTATCTTGGTGACCCTGAATGTATTACGGTCTGCGATGAGATGTCAAGGCCGCTTGGTGCCATGGAATTACAATCAGGCGATACAAGGCACAACGGTATCGTATCACTAAAAAATAATCTTGGTGAAGATACCCCAATTCTTGTTATCGGTGCCGATATAGGCAAAAAGAGAAGCTCCTTACCTCTTGTAAAGAGGGTTATCCAAAAATACCCACGCTCCATGAAGGGTATACTAGTAGATACTTTATCTGTTGCAGCTTTGGAGCTGCTATGGTCGGTTTCAGATGAGGAGGTATCTTCGCTTGCAGCAAAGGCTGAGGATTTAATAGGCAGAATGGTAGCAAGTGAGGATAACGGTACCGTAGTGGAGATAGGACCTGAGATTTCTCTTGATGATAGAGCCTTTATGGATGAGCATTTTGTTGATAGGTGGTGGCATAAAGATGGTATTCCGCCTGAGGCTGAGGAAGGGAGCTCATCATGGATCAGGAATAGGTGGGCAAAGCTATGTGGTTTATTGGCCAAAAAATCCAAGGAAGAGAGTGTCTGGTTTCAAAGCGGTGGTCTTAGAGAGCCGTTTTTAGAGTTTCATGGAGGGCATGTGCCCAATCTTAGCGCAGGGCATATGCCACTGACATATTTACTTCTTGCCCTTAAAGGGGAAGACATCCCTTGGGATGAATTAAGGCTTGCCCAGTCTTACTTCAGGGCAATGACAGGATATAAAGGCCATCCTAACAATATAATAATCCCAAGAAGCCTGCCTAAGGGATTAAGGGCTGCAACCTGCCAGGAATGTGTAAGGCCGTGGGACATGACGAATATAGACAGAAATGACAGAACCGGTTTCTTTGAGATGTTGGCCAACTGGGCGCTTTTATCGGGCAATATCGAAGAATATATCCAGTTTATATTTGATTTTCTAATAGAGGAGGTGGGAGTTTCAAAAGAAAATATTCATGTAACGTATTTTTCAGGTGGAACTGTTGATTATTCACGTGAAGGTATTGACTTGGCAGATGTTTATATACCACAGCATCCTGAGATATTAAAAGCAATTAAAGCTTTAAATATTCCCAAAGAGCATCTCCATGAATTTGGTAAGGATCAAGATCCTAAGCATAAAAGAGGTGCTTTATGGGTACCAGGTACTGATCCTCACAAGATAAACGGCCACACAATGGTTGAGTTTGGACAGTCTACAGAGTTCTTTGTATGGCTAGGAAAAGAACCTTACAACCCAGAAGAGGACCCGCCGCCCTACAAAGGCGGCAAAAACTGGCTTGAGATAGGAAACGTAATAGCTACCCTCGGTTTCTTAAGTTCTGATGGAGCATTGGGAATTGATGTAAAATCAGAAGGCACGGTGGATTTTTATCCTATTGGCGTAGAAGACCAACAATGGAAATCAGAATTACCTGTATTGATAGAGGCGGTAACAAGTGTAGAGAGGGCACAAACGCTAAAATACGCCATATCGAGAGGTAAAGATTATCATTTATTTGCTGGATCAGATATTTATTGGCCTGCTATATCTTCTAACCCAGCTGATATAAAAATTGGAGAGGATGTAATAGCCTTTAATTATGAAAAAGCATTTTTCTCTTCTATTGTGACAGCAATGTTTCTTTATGAATCCGGTTATAATTTAAAAGAAGTTGATTCTGCGCTTGAGCGCGCAGTGCGCACAGCTAGAGACACATGGGCAAGGATGACGCATCAAACTTTAACAGCAGGGACTATCAAGCTAGTAGCGGAAAATATCGCAAAGCTGTATAGCGGTACGTATAGCTTTGAAAGGCCTGGCCTAATAGAGCTATTTGCTCAAAAGGATATAAGTAGAATTAGCAACTACCTTCAGGAGCTAGCTGTAGGCAAAAAGACGTTAGATGATGTGCAATTAGGCTTGTCTTTTCATAAGAAGCACTCAAGGCTAACAAAGGAATCCCCATACCATGGTTATTTATTCGGACCTGTTGGGATTATATACTACAGGGCACGGGCTATATTTGCTCACTTGAAGCCAGGACCTGCCTTTAATTTACTCTGCCACTTATTAGAGCAAGCTATAAATAAAGGAGTAGATAATAATATAATTAGAGATGCACTTAAAGATCAAAAAGAGGCGATTATAGGAAGAATAGGGAGGCCTTTAACTCAAGATGTCGAAGAAGAGATTTGGAATGGATATATTGATGTTGTAGAAGAACAGCTATATGCATTCCTACGAGAAATACCACAGATAAAACTCATTCGTTACCTGCCAAAGCAGGCCAGAGGTTTACCTTTTGCAGCAAGGATATTTCTTGTTGAATTATTAAATGAGTTAACTTTGTATGAATTCTATCTTTTGTGCTCTTTATTTGCAAATGGAAAAGAAGAAGCTGAGTTAATAGAGGCTTTAATGAAAACCTTTGGGTTTACTCAGGATGAGGCAAAGGCAGTTTATGGTCAGATGATAAATCAGGATATACTAGAGCTAACTAAGGCAGTTAAAGCTGGTGTTGTTAGAAGGCCTACGTATGCAATCAGAGATCATTTTTTGAAAAGGCATATTAAACCATCAATAAGACAGTCTTTTATAGGTCAGGGTGTTAAATTGGGTCGCTATAGCAGTGCCATAATAGATGTCCTGGATGAAGAAACCGGAAGAATTATTACCAAGCGACTGCGCAATAAAGGGAATAACCGTATAGTTCCTCTAATCAGAAAGATTGATGCTATGGGCGTAACACCAGATCCAGAATATACACTTTCCCCTAATACAAAAAGGACACCATTGGATAATTTTCTTGAGAAGCTAGCCTCATCCGCAACACCAGCCACCGGCTCTCCCTATACGATATTTGAGGTTTTATCACAAGCAGAGAAACCTCTAACTGTAGAAGAGATAATACAAAGGTTACCTGAGAGACGCTCAGAGGACCTAATAAAAGGAGATCTTGGTGCCTTAAAACAGAGAAATCTAGTACACAGAGAAGGTCTTAGGAAGGATAAGGATACAACATATGAACTTACATCATCTGCAAGAGAGAATAAAGCTGAGCTATTAAAGCTCCTTTATAAAATGGTTAATGAATATGGCTATAGGCCAAGGAGTGAGCATTGGATTCTTTATGAACCTGAGATTGCCAAAATTTTGGCTGGAGCTGAGGGTAGTTTTGTTGATGTTGGCGTTGCTGAGGAAATTGTAGAACAGTTATACCAGGAGATTCAAGAGCCTTGCAGGATAATAAAGGATGCGTTCCTTGAGATTGTTGCTGAGGTTAAAAAGGATGATGGTATTGAATGGGAAAAGATAGAAAGCCCCCTGAAAGAAATGCGCAAAAATATAGATATTATTCATGAATTTAACAGTGAGGCAATGGAAGCAGCATCAGGGTATAGGCTTAAGAGATTATATGATAAATTGGGAAGTGTTTTTGGGCATAATATTGGAATAGTATCATGGGCAGTAGAATTATTCGAAGCTAGATTAGACGCAGGTAGATTTGAAACATTAAAAGAAAGCATATTAAAAAGAGAAAGCACCATTCCAAACGTAGTAGATGATTTTTTTGAGATATTATCCTCATCAAATATAGTGCCAGAGGAAGAGAGGGGTCTTTCCAAAGAAAATATAGAAGAGGTTCAAAAAGCCATAGCTTATTTATTTAGCAATACACATGATATTTGTAATCCTCTGAGTGCCTTAACTGGTAGATTGGGTATGAGAATTTTGCAAGGTGAAATAGTTGAAAGAGTACAGGAAGCCGATGATTTAAAAACTGCCGTTGCAGAAATTCTAGAAGATCTTTTAAGTATGAATTACAAAGTGCAAGTGGGAGATATTGATTTAAAAACTATAGTTGAGGAAATAAAAGATTTAGCTAAGAGTTCAGAAGAAAAGTTTAGAAATTTAGAAGAGCAGATTCTTAGCTTTAACGTCATCTCCAAAGAACAGCTAGAAGGAGCCATTAGATTGTTAGAGGAGCTAGCAGCGCTGGAGGAAATTGTAATCAAAGAGGTTTCAGATGTCAAAACTGTTCTATCTGAATGCTGTGATTCATTTGTTAATTTCATCTCTAAGAATGTTGTTATTAAACAGAACTATCCTGATGGAGAAGTTTTAGCTGAGATAGACAAAATAAAAATTACCCATGCGTTGGAAAATCTAATAAATAATGCTATTAAGGCCATAGAAAGAAAAGGAACAATTACTGTTTCCTTAGAAGTGGTGAATGGAGAGATTAAGATTACTATTAGCGACACAGGAAAGGGAATGCCCCATGAGCTTATAGATAGATTTAGGGCGGGCGTAAAGGGTCACGATATTACAACAAAGCCCCCAGAGAAAGGTGAGGTGCATGGTCTAGGCCTTTACAATGTAAGGAAGATTGTAGAGGCGCATGACGGATCGATAGATATTGAGAGCGTGACCGGTAAAGGCACAGCATTTACCATTATACTTCCTATTATTCCAACACAGGCATCTCATGTTTATAAAGAAGCAACGGAAGAAGAGAAAGCAGCGCTCTTAGAAAAATTGACAACTCAGGTTAGTAAGTATCGATTAAGTTATATTGAAAGATTTAAAAGAGGTGTAGCTTGGAGTTCTCCATATGTAAAACTTAGTTTCCTTAAGAGTGATAAGGAAGTAAAGCTTCATCCTAAGCGGGTATATCATGAAGGACTAATAAAAGATGAAGATGGTGTTTATTGGATAGTGAAGAAGTTTGACGATGATGCCGTTATTCCATACGGCGAATCAAGAACCGAGAAAAACTTCCCAAGAAAAGAGATGCTCGCATACTTAGTTGCAAGAGGTGTGGCAAACTTTAACGAGATACGCTTTCTTACAGATGAAGAGGCTAGTAACCTAAGCTTTATTGAAGGAGATATAAATGATTATTACTTAACTCGTCTTGTTGCCACCTCTAATATAGATACATCTACTTTAGCTCATAATGATATGGAAGAAGCATATATAGGAATCTTTGTTGCAACTGTATTGATGAGGAAATTTGATCAGCATCTAGGTAACTTTGCCTATGTCGATGGAATTCCTATTTCTCTGGATAATGTTGAGGTGTTTGGATATGAAGATTTTCCGTATACAAAAGAGGACTTTTATAGATTTATTTTTGCCCTACTTGATGATCATATGTTGATACGATTTGTACATCCACGCATAGAGTCTAGAGTAGCCTTTGATGAGAGCGTAGATTATTTAAGAACAGCGAGAGTTGATGCCAAAGAGGATTCCGATGAATATATGAGTGCATTTAATACGTTAAGAGGCATGATCGAGAATTTTGGTTTAGGCGAAGGCTTAACTGTTGCGCAGCTCTTGAAGCCAAAGAATATAAGGGAAATAATACTCCAATGTAAAGATATAAGTAATATAAGAGAATTAGCTATGATGGCAGGATATGAAGGAGAAGACCTAGATAGAACGGTTGAGTATTTCACAAACTGCCAGGCTAGCCTAGGTAATGATATAAATGAGATATGGAAACTGTTAACCGGTGAAGATGCAGGTTTTGATAAGCTGGATAAGCCCACAGAGACATCATTAGTCGTAAAGATACCTTCATTTGATCCACCCATAGGCTCTCCATACACGGTATTTGAGATATTATCAGAACTCGAAGATGATGAGGCTATTACTGTAGGAGAGCTGCGTAATAAGATTAAAGAGCGTTATGGTGAGGAACGTGAGATAAGCACCTATCTGGCAGATCTTGGGGCATTGGTTGTAAGGGGCTTAGTGCACAGAGATGGATTTGCAAAGGATACAGATACTACAACGTATAGACTAACTCATGAAGCAAGAGAAGATAAGTCAGCTATATTAAGGGTTCTTTTTAGGCTTGTTAAAAAATACGGCTATAGGCCAAAGAGTGGAGAGTGGCTTGAGTTTGAGCCAGAGCTTGAGAATATTTTAAGTAAGGCTCAGATCGAAGAAGAAGAATCTACCCCTGTTAAAACTATATCAATCCGTAGTTCTTCCAGAGACCCTGAATTAACGAACTGGTCAGATCCTGAGACAGTTACTTTGCATCATTTTAGATATGGAATAGTTGAAAGGGCAGATTATGAGCGGCTTTATTTGTATATGGAAGAGGTACTTGATGAGATATGGGATGTTGCCGGGGTTGATGGTAGCGTAGAAAAACCGAAATTAGTTCTTATTGAAGAGGAGCTTCCAGATAGGTTTGTCTCTGAGGATAGTATATATGCTTCCTTAGGCTTGCTTAGAGAAATCAGAAAGCATAGGACAAACAGTGATAACCCGCAAGGGGTTATATATAGAGAAGACATTGCCTTTATACTCGCCTTTGAGATTGCCTACTGTATGCAGATTCATGAAGGACTTAACATGAAGAGTCAGCACCAGATACATGCAGCGGTGCGCGATGCAGATAGAAGGGCATTTGATCTTATGGAGTCAGCAGGTTATTCGGTACAGCATGTATTTGACATATTTGGTGTAATCAGTAAATCAAAGTCCTACCACAATAAGGGATTCTTGATGGGGAAGATTCAGCAGATGATAGAGATGATACATCAGGGCAAGTTTTATGAGCTGTTTAAAGATAAATCGAGCATTGAGATTATGGAAGAGATGTTTGATCAGTTTTTACCGACATTCACCAAGGTTTCCGGTGTAGCTTTATCGGAGGAACAGATAGAGTCACTTAAAGAGGTCTTAGCCTCAAGAGATGTAGAGCGGTTTGTAGGTGCTCTTAATAAATTCAAACTAGATAAACAGAAAGTAAAAGATTCGGTCACAGGGAAACTTGAGAGTATAGCCGAGATTGATTATAGAGAAGAGGCAAGGAAGATATGGGAATCAAGGCCAAGGCCCATGGAGCAGGCAAGAGAGGTTCTTGATGAAAAAGGTGTTTCTACCCCGGGTGAGCTTGTTGATATGTTAAAAGAGGATATACAGGAGGGAGAGGTTGGAACGCGTCTGAGCGAAGTCGGTGAGAGGGCTCGTGAGTTTATTGAAGGTGATCCTCTTAAAACTGCGCAGGAGAAGACCGAAGAGATCATGAGACAATCTCTTTATCTTTCCCTTATGTCGCAAATTGACTTCTTATTGAAGCAGGCCTTTGCAGGCCTGGATTCGGAAGAGGGAATTCTAGCAGATCAGATAAGACAGGCCCAGGAGGTAGTTGCAAATAGCAGGCTTGATGAGATGCAGACAATACAAGATGTTGTTGATTTTACTAAGAAACTTTCCCTGGTTGTGCTTAAAGAGGAGACAGTCGATTTTATATATGAAACCTTCCCTGGCATGTTATATGCAAGTCTTTTAGCAGAGTTTAGAGATGATATAGAGGTCAAAGGCGTATCTTTATTAGATAAGAAGCTTTTAAAGGGTCAAAAAGAAGCTTTAGAGCGTACATTACAGTCAAAGGAGATTGCAAGCCTTGATGATATGTCAGACATAATACGCGATATACTCGGAACGGTCCTTAAGGAAGAGATAACAGATTTTGTTGTAGAGGAGACTTTACCTGCATATGTCGGGTTTAGATTTACAAACGCTACAGGCGGGAAACTTTCCGATATTCAAAGGGGTATGGTTACAAAGATTGCAAAGGAGGCTAAGGTTACAACAGGCTATGATGTGCTTAATGTAATTAGGGAGCTTCTAGGGGTATTTTTGAACAAATATTTGGTTAACTTTATATTTGGAAAGATAGAGTTTGCATATAAGACATTCAGAAAAGAAAAGTTGGGTGAGGATATTTCTGATGATGTATCGATTTTAACAGAAGAGCAGAGGTTGAAAATATCTGAGCTGGTAAGCTCAGAGGCTATATCTATACCTCAGGATATATCCAAATTTATCACCTCCTTGATTACTGAGCTTAGCGATGAGGATACGGCTCAGTTTGCAATGAACTATATAAATGCCAGGGTTAAGATAGATTATGATGCAGAAAATATTAGTTCTGAGAACCTTCGGAGCATACAGAGCCTTATATCCTCAAACGGTCTACAGACCATCGAGGATATTAGCAGTCTGATTACAGATATTATTAGGGTAGTAGCCCAGATTGATGAGGGCTTATCGAAAGAACTTTCCATATTTATTGAGACCGGTATAAAGGTTCATAGGATGGGGCTTTTGAGCGAGGAGAGGCTCTCAAGCGTTAATAAGGTGCTCGATCCAGATAGGGTGTATAGCGTTACCGATATAGTTGGTATTATTACTTCGCTACTTTCTCTTATTATGAATGAATCAACGGCATCCGCTATAGTGGGCAATGTCTTTGGTCAGGTAGAGTCCACAATAGATAGTGCAATAGAAGGAAAGGTGCCGCTCGTTGTTAAGAAGCAGGCGGGTAAGATTATTAGAGATGCAGAGTTTAAGACCAATGAGGATATAGTCGATTTTGTTAAGGAGCTCTCAGGTACCGTTATGAACAAGCAAGCTGTAGATTTCCTATTCGGTAAGTTTAATCTCGCAGGCTTAACCGATGAACAAGTATTTTCTAAAGATCAGCTAAGAGAAATTAGAGAAAGGCTGAATCCGAAACAGATTACCCATATCGAAGACATTATGGATTTAATACGCCTTCTTCTTGAGATGGTTATGAGTTCATATATGGCAGACTTTACAATGTCCCACCTTGCAAATACATTGGAAATGAAATCAAAGGGTAAGTTGTCCGTCGAGCAGCTTGAGAGGCTAGAGAGGCTTCTTAAAAATCCACCTATTAGTACGCCAAAGGAACTCGTAAGATTTGTATTTGAGCTTTATAGGATTATTTTAAGAAAAGATAGAGATGATCCTCTATTATCTGCATTGAGAGACACCTTTGATTCTACCATAGATATGATTCAAAAAAGAGAACTTACAGCACCTCAGCTTGCTGAAATTGGAAATGTTATAGAGAAATATAAAGCTAATGAGGCACTTGAGCGCGAGGATATTATATCTTTGATTGAAGAGGTTCTTCCCATAGTAATGACACCTACAATGATGGCGGCCGGATGGGGCCTAGTAGCCGATAGGTTTGAGGTTCTGCTTGGCCTAAGCTCAGATGGTAGGTTGTCTGCAAAGATTACTAAGATGATCTCAGAAGCAGAGATTAAGAGCTATAAGGACTATCTTGATTTAATAACAGAGCTTCTTAGGGCAACTATGGATGAGAAACTGGCAGATATTATAATAAATCAGCTTAAGGCCAATAGCGATCTGTTCTTTGAATCCTCTCTAGGAAAGAGAATTCCCAGAGATAAGATACCTCAGATTAAAGCTATATTGGATAAGGCTGATACAGGAACCATAACCAATATGATGGAGATGGCTGAGTCGCTTATCGGAGTTATAGGCAGTACAGATGAACTAACTTCCCAGCTATCAGGGCAGGCTGAGAAGATGGCCAAGTCTCAATTTGACCAGATAGCAAAGAGGTTCAAGTTTGATCTACCGGTATCTACCACAAAGATGCTCATGCCTAATAAGAAGCAGAAGGTTGAGAAGATCGTAAGAGAAACGGAGATTAATGATGTTGAAGATATCCTTTATATGATCGAGGAGCTGCTTTTGGTTATCATGGATGAAGAAGACGCTAAGGCAAAGGCTGCTCACATAAGGTTGCAGCTTTCACCGTTTGTAGCCTTCTACAAAAGAACAGGATTATCAGCAAGGCAGCTAAGGGCTATACAGGATAAACTACTGAGCATAGATTTTAGCACTGAAAACGATGTTTCTAAGCTAATTTATGAACTGGTGTCCATAGTAGTTAGCGGAAGAGTTGAAAGCAGTATCTTAGATAGCATTACCTCAGATCTTTCTGCTGCAATGCCGATCTCAGCTGAATCAGAGCTTCCCAAAAAGAAGAGTAACCGTGCCTTGAAGATTGTTAATAGAGCAGATGTGAAGACTATAGATGATGCTTTGGTTCTTACAAGAGAACTTCTTCTAGTTATTATGGAGCACGAAGAAGCAGATGCGGTTATAGATGCTCTTTCTTGTAAATATGAATCTGTGCTTGAGGGCTATAGAAAGGAAGGTGATTTACCAAGCCAAATACAGGATGAGATAAATGGCATATGTCATTCGATAGCTGAGATTAATACGCCCGATGAGATCGTTGATTTAATACGTTCAGTAATGGCATCACTTGTCAGCGCAAAGACGAAAGGTTTTGCTTGGGATGAGTTAGAAAATAGACTCGCTGACTACATACCTACTCATTCAGGTGAAATCCTGGATTCCGATAAGAAAGAAAAGATAGAGGCAATTTTAGAAGAGGCCAGCTATGAAAAACCGGAGGATGTTATAAACCTTATTAAGAACTTGGTAGAGGAAGTTCTTGATGATGATACAGCGGCTACTATAGTAAATGGTCTTAGCAGTAAGTCAGAATTAATTACTGACTTATATGGCGAAAGAGGGTTAACCGGAGGTCAAGTTTTTCAAATAAAGGAGGTCCTTAATCCCAAAAAGCTAGTTAATATTAATACGCAGGGTGAGGCCCTTGAGCTTTGTTATGAGGTATTACAGATACTTGCAGATGGACAACTTGAGGATGTTGCAATGGATGAACTGGAGAGCTTATTTAGCAAGGTGTTGCCTGAGAATTCCGGTGAGGTTTTGACCGATGAAAAGAGGGAGCTTATTAAAAGAGCCCTAATTCAAGCTAGTTTTGATAGTCCGCAGGACATATTCAACCTACTTAAAAAATTGGTTGATGTAACCATGGATAAGGAGACCTCGACACAGGTTGTAAGCGGTTTAAGTTCGTTCCTTAAGCCTATAGTAAAGGTATACGGTGATGAGGGATTAACCCCTGAGCAGATAAAGGCTATAGACAAAATAATAGGCGAGTCAATCCAGGAAGAAAATCTAGAGCAGCTTAAGACATCCAACGAGGTTCTTATTATTGTTTTCGAGATTGCCAAGATACTCGCTAATGAGAAATTCGAGGATTTTGTATTTGAGGAGATAGCAAATGAACTTGACCCGGTATTGCCTGAGTCCGCCTCCAAGCTATTTGCCGCTGAAAAGAGGGCGCGCATCAAGACTATCTTAAGAGAGCGTGATATTGAAGAACCCAAGGATGTACTTATGGTTTTAAAAGAGATAATATCGGTTAGCGTAGATGAGGAAACAGCAGATGCGTTATTTAGCGATGCAAGCAGGCAGCTTAATCCAATTATAAAGATGTACGGAAATGAGGGGTTGTCCAAGAGACAGATAGAAAAGATTAGAGAAGAGTTATTGGCTATAGATTATGATAGCCCAGACTATATAAAAGATTTAGTCGGTTCCCTATCAGGTATCCTTATTCAGGGAAGCGTGAGGCATTTTGTATCAGTTAAGGTATCCGATGAGGTTAAGGGTCTGCTAGAGTCAGGTATATCTATAATGAGTACAAATTCTCCTGAAGAAACAAAACAACGCCTATCCAGAATTCTTCATACTAACTTAAAGAGAAAGACAGAGTCTTACATCATATTCGAACTTCTTGAGGTGATTTTGGATCCGGAAAAAGCTTGGGAAGTTTTCAAAGAGATGGCATCAGATTTTGAAGATGAATTTAAGATCTGGGAGGCCCAAGATTGGATTCTCCTTAAAGATGATTTGATTTATGAATCTAAACTTGAGATGCTAGAAATTCTTAGATTAAATTCCGATATGAATACACCTAAAGATATTCTGGATACAGCAGGTTCGTTAATGACTGTAATAGTTAAGGCACTTACAAGGGATGCGGAACTTAAGAGGGTCGACGAAATAATGGAAGAGCTTGTGCCTAGTTTTGAAGATGGTGAGTTAACTCAAGCCTCAAGGACTAAAATAGAAGATTTAATGTCTTCACAAAAAATAACTGAATACAGCACTTTGTTTGATTTAATGAACGGATTACTTTCAGTTGTACTTGAAGGCGCAGACGGCGATAGAGATATTACAGCAAGGGATATAGTTATTAAGCTGTTTGAGGATGATGATTATCTTGGATGGGCATTTCCTGAACGCAGAAGTTCCAATATTCTTTCCTCAGAGCAGCGGGATGTAATAAAAGAGGTGCTAGAGAACATAGGGTATATTGATACGATAGGAGATGTTTATGATGTAATTTACTCAATTGCATCTGGCCTAGCTCTTACAGGAAAAGAGGATGGTGCAACCAATAGGCTAAAAGTCAGACTTTCATCTGCCATACCCAAAGGGTTTTTATTAAATAATTCTCTTTCAGAAGCGCAACTTGAAAAGTTAGATAAGGTTATAAAGTTTATTAACATAGATGAGCTTTTAGTTATTATACAGGAGGTTTTTGGTGTAATTATGGAGGAGGAAGCAGCAAATAGAGTGTTTGATAAATTTGTGATGAGATATGAAGAAGTTATAGATAGATGTAGACAGGATGGATTATCATCGCAACAGATGGTGGATATTATGGAATTCATACGGTCACCGAACGACTTTCAAGATATCTCTGATGTTTCCGATTATATTGGGAATATAATGGCTATACTTATGGATACGAAAACAGAAGATTTTGTAATGGATCAGATAGCTGATGCTATTAGTTATCAGGCGCCAATATTCACAGCAGAGGTTTTATCCGATGAAAACAGAAAACAGATACAAAAGATCATTCAAGAGGCCGAGTTTAAGAAAGTAGAAGACGTACTTGAGGTTTTCCATAATCTTGCACTTCTGACCATGAAAAGGGAAGTAGCAGATGCCTTGCTTGTTGATATGAGCGAAAAGGTTGTATCTCATGTGGATATGAGTCAGGGCTTAAACAAGGATCAGGCAGAAAGGATAAGAAAGGTATTTGAGGCGGTTGATTTTGATGATCCTATGTTTATGTTTGGACTGGTGAATTCGCTGGTTCCTATACTGCTTGAGGGCATTATTCAGAAGAATATAGCAAGTGATATAAGAGATGATTTGTTGGAAGTTTTAACGGGAGATGCGGATGAGCCAATAGACGAGGCTGAATATGAGCGGCTTAGGGAGATGTTGGATATAGATGGAATAGAGCATATAGATGAGGCTATAGCTTTAATTAAGGATGTTTTACTCGTTATTATAGATGAAGATGCTATAGATGAAATTCTTAGTAAGATAGAGGAAGAATATGAAGGTGTACTTGCAATATATAGAGATGAGGGTTTATCCGAATTTGAGATAGATCAGTTTATGGTAATAATTAAAGAATATTATGAGGATATTTCGGTTAGATATTGGCATTTACAAGAAACTTCAATACGCGCTGAACCGGACAAGCTTAAGGAATATAAGGACATATTCGAGCTGGCCGGTTTACTGTTTGCTAGTCTTTTGCATAAGTCCATGCAGGATTATGTATTAGATCAGCTTGATTGGCGCATGGGTACGCTTTTACCAAGAACGGTTGAAGAGATACTATCGCCTGATAAGAAGGAAGCGATTAGGAATATACTGAACGAGGCTGAGTTTGAGCACCCAAGAGATGTAATAGAGCTTGTTGATAAGGTGCTTTTGGCCTCACTTGATGATAGCTCTGTTGTATACAGGGCGGTTAATGAGCTTTCAGGAAGACTTGATGAAATAGTAAATCTATACGGTGAAGAGGGCTTAGCAGAGGACCAGATAGAAAATTTACATCTTATTATAAAGAAGGCAGATTTAAACGAGATAAGTGAGGTGGTCGATTTTGTCAATGACTTACTTGAAGTATTGATTACAGAGAAGTTTGTAATATCAACCCTTAAGGGTATAACTGAGAGGCTTCAGAAGAATACCATGGTGAGCGCCCTGACAAGTTTTGGGAGCGCTGTTGAAGGCCAGGTTGGAGATAAGATCGCTTTTGAGGGTCTATCTATACCTTACTTTGATACACATCCACCCGATGAAGAAAGAAGCAGCCAGCTTAAAACCTATAAGAATACCAGGTATTTCGAGCATTACCATGATAAACCACAAGGTGTTCCAGAAGAGGTGGTTTCTGAGGTCGACGAGTCTACTGAGATAGCGCTGGATATAGAGGTTCTGAAAAACCAAGCTGAAAGCGCCATAATAGACAGGCTAAACAGTAAGAGTAACTGGCAGGAGGTTATCTTCTTTATGGCCATGCTTGATGTTGAGCTATTAAGCGATGAGTTATACCAGAAGGTAAAAGATGCAGTTGAGGTTGATGTTGATGTAGATGATTTAGAAAGAGATATAATTATGTTCCAGATTAATTTCCTATTCCATAAGGAGGATCTAAATAAAACCCTTTCTCTTGTAAAAGATAAAGAGGATTTAATGAGATATATTCCTGTGCATCCTGAAGCTATCAG
This sequence comes from uncultured Planctomycetia bacterium, assembly GCA_964579905.1. GTDB lineage: Bacteria > Omnitrophota > Gorgyraeia > VGKN01 > VGKN01 > CAZOIE01. The sequence goes on along the minus strand of CAZOIE010000001.1, from coordinate 7,557 downwards.
TGACTATAGAACAAGAGATGCTATATACAACGAGATTTACCTGCCCAGGCTTAGTGAGTTTATGAAGGCGTACAATCAATACTTATATGAGACATTCAAAGGTATTGTAGATTCTGAAGATGAACCTGGTAAGTATGTTCATGTGTTGATAGAGCGCTATGAGAAGATATTTGAGTTAGGCCTTATCAAGGATCCGACTCCATTTATGGATTTATTAATAGGAAAGCTGCAGCTTTACAGCAGCGTTGAGAAGATGAGCGAGGATACGGTAATGAAGCTGCTTAAACTAAGGCAGCTTGTATTTCCCTCAAACGCAGCATTAAGCCCATTCTTTGATACTATTATTTATCATCAGTTGCGTGAAAACGAAGGTTTTATAACCGAGTTTGTAAGACAGGAAGTAGGTAGTTTGCATCTTGCCGAGACCTTTTACGGTGCACTTGAAGGGGAGTTCAATAATACAGCGTTTCTTGGTTTAGGTGGAGATTATAAGGAGACAATAGAGTCTCTTTACTTTATGTCCTTTGAGATGGAGAAGGGGATAAAGAAAGTGCTTGATATAGAAGGAGATCTTCCTTTCTTACAGGAGAGGTTCTTTAAGTTCTGGATTAAGGCGGTATATGACAAGTTTAAGCCGAAGGATAACATAGCAAACTATACATTTGAATTTGTAAATTTTATATCCGAATTCTTTAACGAGAGGGAAGTTGATAAGAAATACTATGCAAGTGTGGTTACAGCTTTATCAGAGACACCGTTCTCGCGTGGTGCCATGAAGAAAGTTTTGCTTTTTGATATGCCCGTTTTAGAAAGGTCAAGCGATATATTTTCACCTAAAGTAAAAAAAAGAGAATTTTCTTTAGTGCACGTATTAAGGGATTTCAAAGAGGAGGATATAATAGAGGTAGAGGTCTGGGGAAATCCAGTCTGGGATGGATTGCTTCCGCCAAAAGAGGCAATTATTGTTACCGGAAGAATTGTCCGGCTGGATGAGGATATGGTGCACTGGCAAGAAATACATGTTCATAACGATGAAGGTAAAGAAGTAAAAATAAGTAGTGACCGTATTCTTAAGATATGGGGATTGAAGAGTGAAATTGATTTACAGGAAACCGAGACAAAGGAAGAAAAAATCCTTATTTATGAGCTCGATGAACCAGTAGTAGATCGCCTTAGGGATTACGATAGGTTGAGAGATGTTATACTTGCGGTACTTAAAGAACATAATATTAAGGATGGAGATACCCTTACTGTGGTTGGTGAAGAACGTTTTGGTTCTTCATACAAAGAGCCAGAAGAGTATATAGGAGTTGCTAGCGGAGTGGGTATGAATTTACTTTATCCAGAAGGACGCTTTGGAGCTGAGCTTGAGCTTTTATTGGAAGATGGAAGACATATGTATTTTGATTGCCGCGACATACATAAAATATTTGTTCATAGAAAGACAACCGCAAGCGGAAAGCTTCAGAATCTTGAGAGTAGAACCGAGGAATATAGAAGGGCCATCACAGATTATCTCATTAAAAACGTTGTAGCAGATAAGGAGAAGGCCGAGCATATCCTTGAGGGAGAGCCTGAAGATTGGCTTGATAAACTGAGCATGGAAACCCTCAATCTATTGTATCTTTTATCAAGGGGAGTGATTTTGGAGTTCGATTATTTAGGAGAGAACTACCTTTACAAAATGCCCGTAAGTGAGGCATGGGTATTTTACGTTTTGATCAAGGAGTATTTTGTTGCTGATTTGCTATCTGAGTTTAATCTTGAAGTATTAGGTAGGTCTAAGCCAGAGGGCGAGCTTGAGGAAGACTTAGTGCGTCTTGCAAACTCCTATGCCACTACCTCAATAAATACTTTTAGCAAATACGTTTTCAATATATTAATCTATATGGCTCATCTTTTTGCTTCGGAGCGTAAGAGAGGAGCCACAGGTCGTGGCACTTTGAGACTTTTGGATAGCACCCCTGAAGAAAAGGCGGATGAATCACCGGGCGATAAGAGGGAGAGGATAATATGGTGGACGGGGTTTCATACTCCTAATACAGGTCACTATGGCGGCCCTGTTCTTTCAGATGTTTTTATTGGGGAGATTGCATCGGATACTAATACCCCTCAAAAGGTTCAGGAGATACTGGGTGACTATGATAAACCGCCTACTCCAAGACTCAGGGTTGAGGTAGATGGCCTTGAAGATTTTACGTCGTGGAGTTTAGCCAAAAAACAAGAACAGCTTCAACTATGCTTTACGATATTTAAGGATATTTTTGTAAAGCTTAATACCGGATACACGAGATATGGGCTTAATTCTGATCTTGGGTGGAGAAGAAAGCTTGAAATAATAGTTCAATGTATACCACCGTCAGTGTTTAGGAATTACCTGCTATATTATACATTTTGCCATGATGTTCTACCCTCTGGTGGTAGAAAACCTTATCATACACATATAAAAAGATTTTTAAACAAGCAGAATACTAAAGAAGGCATAAGGAGTGTATTGGAGCTAGGCATAGAGGATGCCCAGATTGAGGCTGCAAGAAGGGCAGAAAAAGAAAAGGATAAGAAAGAGAAGAGTAAGGAAACCTCAAAAGACAAAAAGCCACATGTTTCGCCAGATATCAGGAAGGAAATTGAAACCGAGATAGTAGATGCGTTCAACTTCATGGTAAGCCATTTCGTAAAGGATGAGTTTATTGAAACCTTAAATCAGAATGAGATTCAAAGATATCTTCTCTTCTATGCCTCTATACTTTCCGTTGGAACACTCGATATAGTGGAAAGCCTTAGCCCTGAGGAGCAGGACTATTATGACGGACATGAGGCCTATTTTGAGGACTTAGGTTATAACGAACTAGGCACACATAATGCGTATTTGGACTTGCAGCTTGGTGAGTATTTTAGTGATTACCTAATAAGGGTGATCAATGCACCGCTATCTTATGAGGTAGCTGAAGATAAGAACGTAATATGTTACAGCTTTAAAGAAAAGTTAGAAATAATAGAGAAGATATTCCCCAACAGAAAGAGCAACAGGCGTGATTATTACCTGCAGATGCTGCTTGATACCATGCCTATGGCAAATATTAAAACAGGTATGCTTAGACAGATTGCGGATTTGATGAACAATGTAAGAAGGAAAGATATTATTAACCTTGAGCTTCTTGAAAGGGAGATTCAAGCCAAGGGTAAAGTAACCTTTGATGAAGAGCTAGATTTAATAACGAGGTATTTCCCAGGTAGAAGTTATTTCAGAGATGATATCTTGATGAGCTTTGAACGTAAGAGAGTATCGACCAATAAGGAGCTAGCACAAGTTAGATCGCTTCTTACCTCTGATGTTACTACCACCACTGATGAGGAGGTTGCTAAGATACAGGAGGTTATGGATAATGTGGTTGCTCTTTTAAGTGAGGTTAGCGCCCAGACAAAGATAGATGTGCTGCTTTGGATATTAGGGGCACACGGTGAGAAGCCGGACATAATTAAGAAGCTAGAGCTTTTAACCTATTCCAAGTTTGACCATCTCTTTAGCAGTAATATTCAAACATCACAAAGAAAGAAACCACGCTATGAGAATGTAGGAGCCGCTGAAAGAAAGGTATTCTTAGAACTTCTCTTATTAAAGGGAGAAAATAGCATAATAGCGGGTGGGCATACCGCCGATCTTATCAGGCAGATTACCCATTATGTCTTTGAGGATTTAGGGGTTGCAGGAGAAGAGGCATCGCGGGATCTTGGCACCATAGATATGAAGATGGTTGATCTTTTGATAAGCTCATTTATCAAGCATATGAGTCATAACCCGAGAAGGCTTTCAAATATCTTAATTAATCTTATAGACCAATTAGATAGATTAAATAGGGATCCTGCCTTTGAAAATGCAAGCTCGGATAAGAAGCTAGGTATGGTTATGAAATCACTCCTAATTGCAATGGGGGCTGTTGGGATAAAGCTAGGTCAGTTTTTAAGTACCGCCACCGTCATAAAATTGCCTCAGGAGGTAAGAGATGAATTGGCTGAGCTTAGAAGTAAGGCTACGCCTATCGATAAGGCCGCTATATTCTCTGTTCTTTCTGCTGTAGGAAGGGGAGATACCATTATAGAGAGAATACTGGGTAATGCATCTATTAAGATTACCTTAAAGGTATTAGGTCTTGATAGAGTTTTGAAGGTTAAAAAGCTCCAGGTTTACTATGAGGCCATAGAGGACGTTTCCTTACTTAACAATATCTTTAAGGATGTTGAGAAGGCAGGGCTTATGGATAAGCGGGATAGGGAGCATATGGTTTCAGAGGTTGAAAGGATGATAGAGAATGAGTCGGACTTCGAGTTCGAAAGACAAAACGCAGAGCGCTTGAAGCAAAACTATGGAAATCGTAATGATAGCTTTATATATAGAGTATTCTATCCTATAATCAGCAAAGTCTTGGGCATAAGAGACTACTCCTTCCAGTTTACTCTGGTTATAGATGTGATAAAGAACATGGTTATAGAGGAGGAGTTTATAAGTGCTGTTGCGCTTGAGGATTATAAGGGAGATGATAAGCGCAGCATCTATCTTGCAGTTGCTGTTGAGTTGTTTAGAGAGGTGTTGTTTGACAGGTTCTACCACGCAGACCCGCATCCGGCAAACATAATGGTAGAAGAAATGTCAAATGGTAAGACCAGAATTCACTTTATAGACATGGGTGATGCCGCTGAGACATCCGTTAGAGACAGCCTTGCTACCATAACATTCCTAGGCCTTATTGCCATAATGGATGAGTTGGGATTAAGGGGATTTAGTAGAGTGGTTCGTTTTCTAGTTGAAGGGATAGCTAAGCTTATCGAACCATACGTACACCCAAGTATGATTAAGTTCTTTGGAAAGATTACATATCTGTTCGTTGATCCAGCCTCAGGTAAAGATGAGCATTATGATGCACCGGTCAAAATAGAAATTAGCAAGCTCGAGGAACCCGATACTAAGCCAATCGTTGTTTATCAAGCCAAAGCACCTCCTATTAAGCTATTGGAGTATATGGTCCAGAATGAGCATTATGAAAATAATCCAGTTTCAAGAGAGGTTCTTTTAGGCTTAGGTATATTTAAAGCAAATACACTCCTAAGCTGTACAAGGAGTTTAGAGAGGATTGACCTGCTGAAGAGTATCTCCGATCCTGATAATCCACGGGAGAAACTCTACTACTTAACCAGGGTGTTTACCGTAGAACAAGTAGAGGAACTAGGAAAAGGTATTCCGGAATTATATAGATATACGATTGTAGATTTACCTGATAGCGATATGCCAAAAATGAATGACGCCATAATAGATGTTTTAGGAAGGAAGCTATGAGAAAAAGGAGTATAAATAACAAAAACATGTTTTTAGTAAGACTAATAACCATATTTGTCTTAGAGTGCTTTATTGTCTCATCCTTCCCTGTTTATTTTAGTGAGATAGAGAATAATGGGAGCCTCGCCGGGTCACTTTACCCTCAAAGAGCGGACTTTCGCCAGCTGAGGTCTGCTCTTTATGAGGCTCCTGTTAATTCCTGCCTAAGTCCGCCTCTTGTAACCGATGAGTTTGGCAGTGAAAGGGTGAGTTCACTGCTTGTAGATGCTAGAACTTCAAGTGGTAAGTTATCTACCTTTATAAAACCGTTACCTGATATATATCCCAACCTTGAGGTTGCTATTACCCAGGATAAGGCCCATATGGCCAAAGAGGCAGAGCATATTATACATACGGAGATATTAAAAGCTCATAGCAGTGATGAGGTAGCGATTTTGCGCATGCCAACAGGTAATACCCCTCTAAAGGATGAAACAAATGGCACACCTGGAGTTTATGATCTGCTTATTATGAGGGATGATATAGATTGGTCAAGGGTTATTATTTTTATGCTTGATGAATATGGTAGGAGTTTTGACTATCATGAGTTTATATATGAAAATTTTATTAAACCGCTTAGTGAGGCAGGAAAAGAAATACCCAAGGTTTACTGTTTGGTAGATCCAAGGTCAGAATGGCCTGTTGATGAAATAAAGCAGTACGAACAGGCAATCGCCGATTATGAGGAAAAGGGTGTTTTGAGTCTTCCGGTAGATGAGTACAGAGATGTCTTTGATGAGGAGATAAAGATAGCCAGGCCAAACGGCCCCCATAAGGCGCATGTTGGTTTATACGGGCTCGGCAAGGCATGCCTTATGAGTGACGGTACCCATAAAGAGGTTCACATAGCATTCAATGAACGTGGGTCTACCCCAGATTTACGCACAAGAAGGATTAAGCTGGTTGCAAGAACGATCTTTTCAAATAGATCTGATAGAGGAATTCAGGTGCAAACGGGATTAAGCGAAGATGAAATTGAGACAATGGGCATAGAGGGTATTAGAAAGGCTCTTGATGATGGGCTAATTCCCCAACCTTATGCCAATACCACAGGTATGTATGAAACCCTCGAGGAAACCGAGAACAATGTTGTTATAGCAAATGGCGATAGCAAGGTTGCTTCTAGTGATATATTTGTGTTTGGTGAGCCATCCCCTGATAACCCTGCCGCCTATATGAAACAAGGCAAGGCAAGGACCGTTCTGATTATTGATGAGGCTGCAGCTAGCAGAAGGCTAAAAAATTCACTCTACAAGCAGCTTGAACCAGCCCTATCTTCTGCAAGTCTTTCAGAGCTTGAAACGGATGATGTCTCGAGACAGGCCATAGCTGCTACTATGAAAGCTGCTGCAGGCGCATGGTCCTTATTGGGAAATGGTATAGGTGACGACGGGAATCCTCTGCCGTCTGAAGAACTGGGAGTTGCCAAAAGCAGGATTGACAGAAAGGCGATTTCTATATTAACGAGGCTGTTAAATTCGATTAAGATGCTTCTGTTAAACTACTGTTCTGAGGAGAAGGTTTTATCCAATGAGGAAACCTTTGAGAAGGGGGTTATTTTAGGAAGGGGTAAGGTTTCTCGGGCCTTTAGTATTGATCCCGTTGATGGAATAACCCTTGCATCCTTAAATGAGCCGAACTCCACCGTACTTTTTACTATGGGTGAAGACCATGAAGCGATTGTTCCGCAACCAGAAGAGGTTAAATTCCTTTTTATCGCTTATAAAGGTAATAGCGATATAGCCGGTTTAGATGAGGCAATGTCATCCAGAAGTGCCGGTAAGATCTTAAAGGCAATTGCCGATTCAAAGGGATTACACCCATCAGAGCTTCACCTGGTAGAGCATATAGACGAATACAGAAACAAACCTTACAGAATTCCATTGATGAAGTCTATAAGGGTATCTGGTGCTTATAATGATAGGGTAGAACCTATCGAGCAGGAAGGAACGCCAGGTGTTGTTGCTGCAATGTGGGCTGTAGGGCTTAGGCCAGATCTTGATGATAAGGGGGTAGTTGTAGCGGTAGAGAGCGCACCGGAGATTATGCTGCTGGCTGCAGCTAGTAAAAACTCGGATCTTAACGTGCTTATGTTGCCGCTTGGCGATCTTAAGAAAAAATTCAGCGATGTAAGGCAGTATACAGATTGGTCGGATGAGGAGGAAAGCTTATATGCTGGGTTTACT